>CAZKWZ010000018.1:0-8144 GCA_964556795.1 uncultured Gammaproteobacteria bacterium
TATTTTGGATAGTTTCAACTTGAGCAGATGACGGGGCTTTAATGGTGACATTTTGTTTACTTACACCAAGTCCTTGGGAGTCAAGTATAAAGACAGTTATTCTAATTTTCTCTTTACCGTCAGCCTTGGCTTGAACTGGTGAAGCAAAGATATAGGAATTTTCTTTGACTGGCTGATGCGTATCAGTGTTGCTAGCTTGACTTTTAAAGATAGTGGTTTGAGTCACTAGTAAAACACCAGTGACTAGACCAAGAAAGAGTAATATTAAAAGTAAGTTTTTTTTGGTCATATTGTAGCTATAGTTTTATTATAGTAGACGGCTGGAAGGAAACTCCGTTTTGGTTTTCTTAGAAGAAAATATAAGGATATGAAAATGATAAATAGTGGTATTAGTAAATAAAGTAGGGAAAGGAAGTAGTTTGGGTGGTAGAGGAGGGTATTTGATTTTGGAGAAGTGAAATCGTCATATTTTGTGGTAGCAAAAACACGATAATTTGCAGAAGTGGTTTTAGGAATGCTAAGGGTATAGTTTCCTCGAGAATCAGTCGTGGTTTCAAAGATTGGTAGAGAAAAAGCTTCTACCTTTTTAATTAGAGAAAGTGGAGATGATTGTTGGTAAAAATATACTTGGATAGTACTGTTTGGAATTGATTGACCTGATGAATAACTGTTTTTTAGGTCTAAAGAAATACTTGGAGGGAGTATAATGGGACCAATTTGGGTGAAGGTATTGATAGGTGGTGGCTCTGGTATACATACAGGGTTATTAATTCTGTTTGATTCGTCTTGAGATGTCAAACATAGGTCTTGAGAATGCCGAGGAAGGACTAGATGATCAAAACTGAAATAACCATCATCTCGACTGTAGGTGACAGCATAAGTTCTTGGGCTACTGAGTTCAACTCTGGATCCAGGACTAGTGTAACCAAATAAGGTGATGGTGTTAATAGGAATGTTGGCTTGAATAGAGGCTGGTAGATTGATGTCCAATTTACTTTCTATCTTGATACTTCTTTTTTAGTTCTTCAAGTTCTTTTTCCAATTCTTCAATTTTTGGAGTTGAAGGAGGAGTGTTTCTTTTGAACTTGGATTTAAGAATCAAGATGATAATGATGATGAGAACTACAAGAGCGACTAATTTGTATGGGACAACCCAGAAGAATAGGGTAGCAGTAAGAAGTTGACCGGAGGTACCATAGACAGCATTAATTTGGGCTTTGTAGCGACCAAACATCAATTTTCGGTTCAAGGTATTTAGGAATTCGCGACTAGTGTACGGAAAGATATTGGTATCACTTAATTTAATGGTGGAGGTTTGGAAACCAAGGGTATTATAGATATTGATAGATCCAGCCGGAGTGATATGAATATCGGATAAATTTGTAATAATGGTTTTAAAGTTAATTGGACCATATTCAGAAAATTGGGGAGCAGAGAATTCTTTAATTGATGCATTTTCGTTGACAGTACCGGGAACTGTAACGTATACGAGTGTGCCAACATTAGTTTGAATGGCAGCACCGGTTTGATTGATAGTTATATCATTGTTGGGGCTATGAAGTACCATAGCGTAATGTCCGCCAGGGATAGCGTCGTCTGGAGTGATAACAGTGAGAGTTAAAGATTTGGTCTCGCCTGGTTTTAATCTAATTTTTGATGGGGAGACTTGAATCCAAGAAGAGGCTGCCCAACGATTCGTTGATTGATCAACGTTTTCTACTTGAAGTGGAGTACCAAGGTTGTCGGTGACAATAAAATCCTGGACGGAAGTGTTTATTAATCTTTCAACGTTGGATTCGTTTCTAATTTTAATTTCTTTGGTGATAACTTCACCTGGTTTAGTGGTTACTTCTAGTCGAGGGGGGATAGCACTAATACCGAGAGCCTTTTGAGCAATTGATTTGTGGGGAAAAGCAAAGAAAAATACAAGAAACAAAACCAAGGTGTTTATTTTTTGGGCAGTGTTTAGTTTCATGGTGGTTTTTAAAATGTGGCAGTGGCTGTGTAAACAACTTTAGCTTCGTAGTCACCAGCTTCTTGAACATTAATAATGGAAATACGATAACAAACATTAGCTGATTCAGTATTTAGTGGTGTGTGTGGGTTAATCATAACTGGTTGAGAGTTGGTGAAGCCGATACCAAAGGGTTTAAAGTTTCCTTCAACAAAAGGGATACTAGCACCTAAACTAGTCATGGTGTAACCGAATTCGGAAAGGCTACCACTGACACTATCCCAGGCAGCGGCATTGGTGGGAGTACAGCCATTTCCATTGCAGGAAGTATCTGGTAGGGTGGTGTTTGTGTTGATATTTCTCATTGTTCCGGCTTCATAGGCAGTAACAACATAGCCACTTGCAGCGTTAGTGACGCAAGAAAGACGTTGAGCAAGTTGATTGAAATTATTTAAGTCAAGAGAACCAAAAATAACTTTGTCACCGGTGGTATTAACGGCAGTGCTATTGAGTGTACTTCCAATGCCACAGGCACTAGAGGAGGGGTCGGTGACACCAATATTGTCAATATAAAAGGTTAAGGTTGGATCAATGGTAGCAGTGACTCTAACTGATTCAACAACAGCAATTTTTCCTGGTGTTTGCTCAATGATGAAACCATCACTTCTTCTATGGCGAAGGACAAAGCTGAAGATGTTGGCATTACCTTCTAGTTCGGGAGTATTTGATGGGCTTGGATTAATCATCATGCTGTCGCCAACACCGATGATAATTGTTCCGGTTTCACCAGTACCGACTGGGTTAGTAGCTCCGGCGGCGAGAGTACAAGAAATTACGTGGTAATAGGAAGTGTTTGAACCGAGAGTAGCAGCAACTGTGGTGCCAACGGAAGCGGTAGCACCCCAGGGACAAATAACAGAGCTATTATCGAGAGTACCTAGGTCAAAACCTCTTTGGTCTGGAATACCATCACTACTTTTTTCGGCCGCTAAACCGGATGTGGATTTTATTAGTACTTGCCAGATACCACCAGCGGCATTGACTTGTGGTTCGAAAGAAACTGTATGAACAGCGGAACGAGTAGCAATAATTGTACCGCCAGGAGTAATGGCGTCGGCTGAAATACCGACGTTTAAAAATATGGTTGAGGTATCGCCAATGTCCTTTACTATATAGGTACTTTGACTACCTCCAATACCAACTGAAATAGTGTCGCCGACAAATAAATTGTTGGTAGTGTGGGAAGGAAAAGAGAGGCCAGTGTCAATGTTAAGGATGGAGTCGTCGGCAGAGGTACCAATACCAACTCCACCGTAGTAAGAAAATTGAGAACTTGAAAGGACATCTTTGACGTTTTTGGACGGGATTGAATTGATTTTTCCAGGGAAGATAAGTGCAAAGCTCCCTATTAGGGTAGCAAAGACTATTAGCTTGAATGAAAGATTATGTTTCACGCTTTATTTTTAGAACATTTATATATGAAATATTCTGTTTATGTAATAAGAGATTAAAGTTATTCCAATAGGTTGTCAATGGTTTAGTGTGAATTGAGTTTAGATTTAATCCAAGCCCAAAAAACAGATGAAATTTTAATCATTTTTAAGTCTTTTTTGATTAGTTTTTGAAGAGAAAATTATTCGTATAGAATTATATATATTGGTATATATGGGAAATATTTGATACATTAGCAATGTTATTTATGATCTGCTTGATATTGTTTGTTAGTCTTTATAAACATCAAGATAATTAGAAATAATGTAGAGATGAAAATGATTATAGAGTATGGGAAGACGAAAAACTGAAATGAATATTCATATTTTGATGAATTACCATTTAGGACAATTGACGCATGGTAAAGACCTGGCCAAAGTGGAGCATTAATTTTGCAGGGGGTAGATTCATTATTAGAGTTTAAACAGAAAATAAGACGAGAATTCTGGGAGGTAACAGTATAGGGAAATAAATTTTGTTGCCAGAGTGTTAGATTATTTTTTCTAATGGTAATTTGGCCATTAATTTGACTAAAATGTTTTCCGTTGTTAAAGATTTCGCCGCTAATATTAATTGGAGTAAAAATATCTTTTATGGATGGAGAAGTAGACAGTTGGGAGACCTCTAATTCTGAGGCATAGGAACTTTGTTTTGTGGTGGAGACGAGTAAGTGGGAGCCAATTTTGGCAAAATTTTGTCGGCCAGTAATGGAACTGTTGATTGGTTTTTGGGTGATAAAGAAAGTAAGATAATAATCATTTTCTTCAGAACTGGGATTAGATACTTTTAATACGAGTTGCTTTTTTTGGCCAGCTTTAATAGTAAAGTCTTGGCCAAGTTTTAAATCTGCGTTAGAGAGGGTAAATTGGAGCGGGGTAGTGGTGTTGGTGTAGTTGACAGAACCAAGATTGTCGGCTGGTACCCAGGTTGAAACGGAGGAGTTGAGAAGAATAGTTTCTGTAGAATTGTTAGTAACATCGTAAGCTTGAACAAATGTAGTGTTGGGATGGAGAATAATTTCTGTTTGAGCTGGTTTTATGGTGACGTTGAATTGACTCATATCTTTTTAGTATTTAGGGGTAAGGGTATAGGTAATATAATTTTGGTAGGCACCGGCTGCTTGGACTGAAGAGACAAGAACACGATAGGTGACATAGGCCTCTCGCTTTTCGACAGGTTTATTTTCTGAGGCAATGACACTAGGAGTTTGGTTGTTGTAAGCATTGGAAAAAGGACGAAAATAAGTGGAATCTGGAAAATAAGCTGTGGCACCAATACCAGTGACATTGAGACCAAAGCCATATTTATCATTGGAAATCCAAGGAGCCGAGGAGGTAATAGTGCAAGTACCAGTATCGCAACTAGTATCGGGAATATAACTAACAGGACTAATCCAAAGGGGGTGATTTTCCTGAGCGGTAATTTGATAACCATGACCTGAGGGAGTGGTGACAGTTAAAAGGTTGGTGTCAGTAACTCCAATACCCGGTTCAAGAGTACCAAAATTGATATTTAGTTTATCTATGGAGAAAGATAATTCGGTAAAGGTGTCATATATGTATTGGAAACCGGATTTGACGACTATGCCATTTTTTTCAGAATAGCCAGGAGCATTTTGACCAACGGTATCAGTTAGTTGATAATTGGTAGATTTTTTTTGACCGGAAGTCATATTGAAGTTACCCCAGTCAATAATATAATCGTCTGAAGCGAAGTGCTGGGCAAATGCGGGAATGTTAAAGAGGAAAAAACAAAGTGTAAAAAAAAGAATATTAGTTTTCATCGGAATTGTTATCGATACATTTTTTTAGTTTCTCAGAATCTTTAAGTAGTTTTTTAGAAATACTTCTAATACGGTGGTTGTTGGTGATGGAAATAATTTCTCTAAGAGAAGTTTTTAGTCTGAGGGAGATCCAAAGTAAAAAATCGGTTTCATCTTGAGTTAAGGAAGCTTCAGTTTTTTGTTGTTGCTCCTGTTGTTGAGAAATAAAGTAAGTTAGGGGGGTAATTAGTAAAAGCGAGGATAATTGAATTAGTGAAGGGAGTGAGTTGAGACTATAGCTATAAAATATAATAGTAATAAGTGAAAAGATAAGATTGATGATGGGTTGGTTTTGGAATGATAGGGAAAAAAGAAGAAAATATATCAAAAAAAATAAAAATGAGCTAATCCCTCCGGTGGAAAAAACAATTAGGTTGAGGATAAAAACTACTAAAGGGATAAAAAAACGATGAATAAAAATTAGGGAAAAAATGATAATCAGGGCTGAAAGAGCAATAATTTGAGGAGTAAAGGTAGTCAGTAGGGGATTTTGGTGAACTATAAAGGCAAGAAAAATCGGAATAAAAAAATAGATTGTCTTTAAAGAAGTGGACATTAATTAAATTATACATGTTATATTTTTTATGTGAATTATAAATGGGTGAAAAAAATTACATATATGGATTTAGTAATAACTCTGGGGGTGATATTTTTGGTGATTGGTTTGGGAATAAAAATGAGAGGTGAGACAAATTTAAGTACTGAAAGCGAAAAGGTTAATGTCGAAAAAAAATCGGAAAGAATCCCAATTCTGGTTGATATTAATACGGCTTCGGCAACGGAATTAAATATTTTACCGGCGATTGGGCCAGTGATGGCTCAAAGAATTATTGATTATCGAAACACCCATGGGGTATTTAGAGATAAATTGGAGATTAAAAGGGTATCGGGAATAGGAGAAAAAACTTATGAAAAGATTAAAGATAAAATCAAGATATAAATGGGTGTTGGTGATGGTGGGGGTTTGGTTGTGGTTATGGCTGGCTTTAAGAAGGACAGACTTAATAAGAATAATAACAATGGCGATGCCGTTGAGAGAAGCGGGTTTATTGTCCGGAATGGTATGGGGTGAAAAGAATGGAATTTCAGTGGATTTATATCGTTTGTTAAAAAATACTGGTTTGGTACACATGGTAGTAGTAAGCGGAGCTAATCTAATGATTGTTGGGAAAAGTTTAATTGAATTATTAGCAAGATATTTGGGGAGACGGGAAGCAATTGTTGGGGGAGGCGGAATAATTTTGCTGTATGTTAATTTGGTTGGTTGGCAAATACCGGTAGTAAGAGCTTTATTGTTTTTGGGTATATATTATTTGGCACAAATATTGGGGAGGAAATTTAGTCCCAGTAGAGCAGTTCTAATGGTGGGGATGATAATGTTTTTAGCTAGTTGGAAAGTAGTGGGAGAGGTGAGTTTTTGGTTATCAATGGCGGCTTTTGTAGCGGTGTTGTTGAACAAAAATAAAGGTATATTTTGGAGTACTTTTTGGGTAAATATATTTGTATTACCCATATTGTCAATATGTTTTGGTGAGGTGAGTTTAATGTCACCGATAATGAATTTAGGAGTACTTTTTTTGGTGGAAATTTTGACAATTTTAGGTTTGGTAGGAAGTTTGGTGGGTTTAATTTGTTTTGAGGTTGGAAAGGGAATTTTAATAATCACTTATCCATTACTGAGGTATCTAATTGAGGTGGTGGAATATGGAGGAAACTGGAAAAGTGGTTTGGTTAATTTTCAATTTAATTGGCTGATGCTTTTTGGGTGGTATTTAGTTATTTGTGGATATTGGTATGAAAAAAATAAGAGTTAAATTGTTGACTATCGGATTATTTATAATTTTTTGGGGGGTATATTTGTCAATTCCGGACGGGAAATTAAGGTTAATTTTTTGTGATGTAGGACAGGGTGATGGGGCAATATTGGTGAAAGGGAGTTGGCAAATGTTGGTTGATACTGGAGCAGATAACGGGAAGATGGAAAGGTGTCTGGATAAGTATGTACCTTTTTGGGATAAAAAAATTGAGGGGGTTATAATTAGTCATTGGGATAAGGACCATTATGGTGCGTTAAAGAAAATTGTTAATGGATATAAAGTGGATCATTTATATGAATCAACACCTAGTGGAGAGTATTTTGAGGGGGACATTCCGAGTGAGGTGTTGGGGTCCGGGGATAGAATTAGCTTTGGAAAAATAAGTTTTGAAGTAATTTCTCCTAACCAATATGGTGAGTCAAGAAATGATAATTCACTGGTGACTTTATTGAATTACAATGAGAAAGGTTTTTTATTTACCGGAGATATGGACATAAAGACTGAGGGGGAAGTGATGACCTGGTGGAAAGGAAAAGCAGAGGGAATTAAAGTTTCGCACCATGGATCTGATACAGGAAGCAGTGGTGATTGGCTAAAAAGTATTGGGGTGGGGGTGGCGGTAATCAGTGTAGGTAAAAACAATACTTATGGTCACCCAAAGGAAGTGGTATTAAATAAGTTGAGTGATTTAGGGATTAAGACCTTCAGAACAGACAGAGATGGTGATGTAATTTTGACTTGGGATTAGGGAATAGAGCGATAGATTAAATCTGATAGTTTGACAATTGAAGCACTTAATTTGGAAAAATCATTACCCCGGGTCATAATGCATACCAAATAAGGGTTTTGGGGAATATAAACAATACCGCAATCGTGGAGTTGTTTTTCACCGGTATCTTCATAAGTTCTTTCACCAAACTTGTGGGAAACGATAATATTGGGATTATTAATACCTTTGACTAGTCCATTGGTATATTTGACTTGAGAGAGTAAATTTAGAGCTTTTTCTGACATGTCTTTATTTAGGTAGGAGGCATTAAAGAGGATACGGAAAAATGAA
>CAZKWZ010000018.1:8244-14700 GCA_964556795.1 uncultured Gammaproteobacteria bacterium
TTGTTTAGATTGCGAACATAGATACTGGCAAAATTGATTTGTTTTGATTGCTCGAGTTGATTGATAGTCTGAACTAGCTGTTTTTTTAATGATTCAAGAGGGGTGTTTTGAGAAAAATTAGCAGAATCACATTCTAATAAAGGATTAATAAATTTATAGTTGCCTTGGAAACGCGACTCGGTATAGTTTGGAGATGTTGTTTTATTACTAACCCGACCGAAGATAAAACCAATGATTACTAAAATTAGACCAATGAAAAGAAGTAATAAAGAATGTTTTTTGGGTAAAGTCATTGGTTTAATGTTAACATGAAATTTTTAAGTTATTTGTGGCATAATATGGCATGAATTTTAAGGAAGTTGAGGCTAAATGGCAGAAATTTTGGGAGAAACATCCGGAGTTTTACAGAGCTGATGACAATAATTTAAAAAAGAAGAAATATATTTTAGTAGAATTTCCCTATCCAAGTGGAAGTGGATTACATGTAGGACATGCCTTTTCTTTTACCGGAAGTGATGTTTATGCCAGATTTAAGCGGATGGAAGGTTATAACGTAATGTTTCCAATGGGTTGGGATGCGTTTGGATTGCCAACAGAAAACTTTGCGATTAAATCAAAGAGAAAACCCCAAGAAGTGACCAATGAAAACACGGATATGTTTCGAAGTCAGATGAAGAGGTTGGCATATTCCTTTGATTGGGAAAGGGAGATAAATACAACTGACCCAAATTATTATAAGTGGACACAGTGGATATTTATCCAATTGTTTAAGAAAGGTTTGGCATATAAAAAGGAGATGCCTATTAACTGGTGTCCAAGTTGTAAAATTGGATTGGCCAATGAAGAGGTAGTAGACGGAAAATGTGAAAGATGTGGCTCAGAGGTTGAGAGAAGAACAATTTCTCAATGGGTAGTAAAAATTACACAATACGCAGATAAATTGATTTCCGGTTTGGAAAAAACGGAATTTATCGACAAAGTAAAGCAAGCACAAATAAATTGGATTGGAAAAAGTGATGGGGCAAGAGTTAGGTTTCGGTTAAAAGGGCAAGACAAAGAACTGGAGGTATTTACTACCAGACCAGATACTCTGTATGGAGCAACATTCATGGTGATAGCTCCTGAGCATGAATTAGCTTTGGAATTGAGTAAAACCAGTGAAGAGATAAAAAAATATTTGGTTGAGAGTAGAAAAAAGAGTGAAATGGAAAGGACAGAATTAAACAAAGAAAAAACGGGTGTATTTTCTGGGAGGTATGCTGTAAATCCAGTGAACAACAAAGAAATTCCTATTTGGATATCAGATTTTGTCTTGTCGAGTTATGGGACTGGAGCAATTATGGCGGTACCGGCTCATGATGATAGGGATTATGCTTTTGCCAGGAAATTTGGTTTAGAGGTAATTCCGGTGATAAAAAATGGTGATTGGGATTTTGGTAAGAAAGCTTTGACAGAAGTAAATGAAGGGATAATGATTAATTCTCCAAATTGGGATGGATTAAAACCTAGAGAAGCAATTAAAAAGGCAACTGAGTGGCTGAGGGAAAAAGGTATTGGGAAAGGGACAAGCTCATATCATCTTAGGGATTGGATATTTAGTCGCCAACATTATTGGGGGGAACCAATTCCAATGATATATTGTCCAAAGGATGGGTGGCAAGCGGTGCCAATGGGTCAACTGCCAATTATTTTGCCTGAGGTGGAGGCTTATGAACCTACTAATGATGGTAAAAGTCCTTTGTCAAAAATTGAGAGTTTTGTAAAATGTAAATGTCCGTTGTGTGGTGGAGATGCCGAAAGAGAAACGGACACTATGCCAAATTGGGCGGGATCAGACTGGTATTTTTTAGCTTATTGTTTGGCAGATAAAATAAAGAATAGAAATGAAGCCAATGATATAGTTAATGATATATTTAGTGATAGTCAAAATGAGCTAAAAAAGTGGTGTCCAGTAGATATTTATGTAGGTGGAGACGAACATAATACCTTGCATTTATTGTATTCCAGATTTATTTATCAGTTTTTATATGATATTGGGGTTTTACCAAAGGATATTCCGGAACCATATTTCAAAAGGATGTCGCATGGGGTAATTTTGGGACCTGATAATCAAAGAATGAGTAAGTCAAAAGGAAATGTAATTGTGCCGGAAACGGTAGCAGATAAGTATGGAGTAGATGTTTTGAGGTTGTACCTAATGTTTATGGGACCATTTACAGGAACGATGGCGTGGAACGAAAAAACTTTAATGGGGGTAAAAAGATTTTTAGATAGGTTTGAAATCTTTATTAATAAGCAGTTATCCCTTGATATTGTTAGCAACAATAACACTTTATTGATAATAAATAAAACTATCATGGGTGTGAGTCGAGATTTAGAGAGTTTTGGCTTTAATACAGCGGTAGCAAAGCTGATGGAAGCGATAAACACATTAAACGGGGTAGGTAGAAGTGAATTAAAGGTATTGGTACAGTTACTGTCACCAATGGCTCCGTATACAGCCGAGGAGCTCTGGGAAAAATTAGATGGAGTGGGATCGGTTCATCAAAGCCAGTGGCCACAGTATGATGAGAGTTGTCTAAAAAGTGAAAGGATAATTATTCCAGTGGCAGTAAATGGAAAGGTCAGAGGTCAACTAGAACTGTCTAGTGAGTTACTGGACAATAAAGATGAGGTAGTTTCTTTGGCAAAACAATTAGAGAAGGTTAATCAACTAATTTCTGGGACGGAAATAATCAAAGAGATATATGTTCCCGGTAAAATGGTTAACTTGGTAACAAAGGGTTGAGAGGGCTTTTGGAATCTATGTTAATTGTGAAAAATACTTAATTTAGCACTGATTGTTTTTTCTGCTAGGACATTTTCATTTGTTGAGTTACCGGAAATAGTGGTAAATATTAATATTGTTTA
This sequence comes from uncultured Gammaproteobacteria bacterium, assembly GCA_964556795.1. GTDB lineage: Bacteria > Patescibacteriota > Microgenomatia > UBA12405 > UBA12405 > UBA12158. The sequence continues at coordinate 11,155 of CAZKWZ010000018.1, forward strand.
AACTGCTTTTTTAAAGGTTTACCAAATTTTGAGATATATTTTCTAATAAAAATGTTGTTATGTTTTGATGTGGTTTTTAGTTGGCTATAAGTAGATGTTTTTAGATTTTTAAAAATATTACTAAAAAATAAATTTTAGTGCGGTTTAAGGGTAGTTTATTGGGGTAAAATTAGTGAAATGCGGTAAATATGATATAAATAGGTTCTTATTGATATTAATATTAATAATTAAATCTGAAAATATTAGCGGTAATTAATAACGACAATAAATCATCTTTAGGTGCGGAAAAATAAGCGGTAATATGAAAAAAAATGCGGTTAATACAACATACCTAAGAATAAAAAATGCGGGGAAAAATTCAAAGAATAAGATTGATAGCAAAAACTATATTTAAAAATAGAAAAAATGAAGGAAATATGAAAGTATCCCCAGGTGGAATCGAACCACCATTTCAGGTTTAGGAAACCCGCGTTCTATCCATTGAACTATAGGGACAGAAATAATAGGTAGTCGGGGATATTGGATTCGAACCAACAACCTCAGCGTCCCGAACGCTGCGCGCTAGCCAATTGCGCCAATCCCCGAAAAGAATATTTTATATATATAGTACAGCGAAGATATATTTTTAAGAAGCAGGTTTATTTTAACATGAAGAAATTTGTATTATTAAGTTATCGTTTAAAGTAGATAGTAACACTAATTAAATTTTGGTTGAATTGAAAATAGCAGTTTTGGTTTTTAATTGCTAAGGGTATTTTTGCTAAATAAATGCTTTATAGATTGGTTATTTTTTAAAATATGATTGACATTTTGAAAAAATATAATTAGACTGATGGAAATGAATAACTTTGATAGAAATACCAGAACTTTAATTGTAAGTTTTTTAATTGCCATATTTGCACTCATACCTTTGAGGTTTATTGAAGTTGGTGAGCAACAAAGTAGACTAATAGATGCACAGGTATTGGGTGAAAGCATTACTGTGACAAAGGATGTAAATGAAGAGGCAAAACCTGAAAATTTACTAGAGGCTCCATATAACACATTGGAGAAGTGTGTAAGTCCTGACACAGTAATGAAGCTGGAAGTGGAAATGTTTAATTTGTTGAAGAATAACGGCTTAGATGACAACCAAATATCAAGGGTATTGGAAGAGGTACAGAGGGTAGAAACTAACGTCTGTAAAAACTAGTTTTATTTGTCTCTAATGATAATGGAATAAAGATTTTCAGGGCTGTTTTTGGATGTAGAAATGGAGATAATTAATTTATTGCCATCCGGAGTAGGAAGAATGATGCTAGGTGAATAGTATCCAGAATAAATACTTTGATAATTAGTGGCATCGTATTCGGAAACACGAATGTCTTTATCTTTAACGAAGATAAGATTGTTGGAGTATGGTATCCAGGAGATCTGTTTAATAGAAGTGTCACCGATTAGAAAATTAGTATCATCTTTAATGTCATAGACATAGTATGAGTCTTTGGTAAGGGAACGGTGTTGGGTTTGAGTGCTTTGGGTTGGGGGGGTAGGAATAAAATGTTCCGGAAGGGTAGCACTAGTAGAAGCTTGATATAAAATTTTGTCCTCGGTTGAATTTAAGGAAAGGACGGAAGAAGTTGTAGAAACAAAAGATTGGAGTTCCAGAGGAAGTTTGTCTATTTTACTTTGAACAATTTGTTTTTGATTGATTTGCCAGGTATTTTTTATTTGTGAAATTTTTGAGGAGACATCAATAAGGCTTTTTGGGTTCAAACTTTGATCAATTGAAAAAAGATAAGAGCTAGGATTAGATTTGGAGGTAGCGAGTATTTGTTTGGAGTTTGGTGAAAACTGAAAATTATATTTTGACCAGTCGAGATATGGTAAGTTAAGAGAGAGCAGACGTTCGGAATTTTTACTCATCATTAGTGGTAGCTCGGTAAGTTCTAAAAGGTATAAACCATTTTCTTTGCTGGTAGCAGAGGTTGAAGCGACAGCATAAATAATTTTGGTTAAGTCAGGACTAATGGTTGGGTTAACTATTTTGCTTTGGGTAATAGGTTTTAAATCAGGGGTGGAGCGAAAAAGTTGGGCATCGGTTTGATAAACGAGCTCTGGCTGGATTTGGATGTTTTTTTCCCAAGGTAGGTACCCAGCTTTGGTAATTTTAATTTGATAGTTTCCTGGATTAAGGTTAATAGTATCGTCAGTGGCTGTGGTGAGAAGGTTATTAATGTAGACACTGGCAGACTTTGGTTTAGAGGTGGCGGAGAGTAGACCGGTAATTTTTAGTTTCAGACTGCCGTTGTTGGTGTCCAAACGGTAACCGCGGGCAAAGATAGAAATCAGCAGAGTAACGCTGACGACGATCGAGGCCACAGACAGTATAATTAATAGACTTTTTCGATTAGAATCAGAGTTCATTAGTGTATTATATAAAATTATGACCTGGATACGAAAATTAGCAATAGACCTAGGGACTTCTAATTGTACAATTTGGGGTGGAGATGAAGAAATTTTGTTATCAGAACCGTCCGTAGTGGCAGTGGAGGCTGAAAGTAGAAAGGTATTAGCGGCGGGTAACGAAGCTAAGAAGATGGAGGGTAAAACTCCAGACTATATTGAGATAGTAAAACCAATTGAATTTGGAGCGGTTGTGGATTACGAAGCGGCGGTAGGGATGTTGAAGTGGTTTCTAAGAGAAGTAATGGGGTTGACCTGGGTATTGGGCCCGGAAATCATGGTAACTGTTGCCTCGGGATTGACACAGGTTGAACAAAGAGCGGTTTTAGATGCAGCACTAGAGGCTGGGGCAAGAAAAGTCTATTTGATTGATACTCCGTTGGCAGCGGCGATTGGAGCCAAGATTCCAATCTCTGAACCTTTTGGAAACATGATTGTGAATATGGGTGGAGGAGTAGTAGAGGCAGCGGTGGTGGCATCTGGTGGAGTAGTGGCCAGTAAATGTTTTAGGGGTGGAGGGAGTCGCATTGATGAGTCACTTGAAGAATATTTGAGGAAAAAATACAGTTTGGCGGTGGGAGATCAGACAGTGGAGTTAGTAAAAATAAAATTGGGGACGGCAGTAAAATTAAAAAAAATGGAAGTACTAACTGTTGGGGGTCGGGACCTAGTTTATGGTCTGCCAAAAAGTGTAGAACTAAATTCTGACGAGGTGTTTGATGTGATTAGACCAATACTTGATGAGGTGATTTTAGTAGTTAGAGAAACTCTTCAATTGACGCCGCCGGAATTAGTGGCAGACATTGCAGATCGGGGAATTGTCTTAGTGGGGGCGGCATCAAAATTGAGAAATTTAGCATTGTTATTGACGAGGGAAATTGGAGTGTCAGTACACTTGGCAATAGAGCCGGAAAACTGTGTAATTAAGGGTGCGGGGATGGCAATGGAAAATTTGGAAGTATATCGAAAGTCGATTCGTTGATATAGATGATTTTTACATCCTATAAAAATATATTTGTATAAAATATGGCTGTATTCTAATACTTTGTTTTGTACTTATAATATTAAATTTTTTGTAATTATATATTTTTTAAGTAATAT
>CAZKWZ010000019.1:0-10674 GCA_964556795.1 uncultured Gammaproteobacteria bacterium
GGGGGATTATATACAGTCGCAGATTTGGAAAAAATGGGTTTTGATGCACTGGATTATAGATATATGGTTTTAGGGTCGCATTATCGAAAAGGAATGGAATTTTCTGAAGATAACTTAAAGGCAGCAAGTAATAGGTTAAATAAAATAAGGAGTATTGTAAATATTTGGCGAGATGGTTTTGAAAAAATAAATTTAGAACCAAATTTAAATGCGATTGATGAAGGATTTAAAAACAAATTTATTGAAGCAATTGGTAATGATTTATCTATGCCAGGGGCGATGGCAGTAGTTTCTGAATTACTTGATGCGAATTTGGCTGTTGAGACTAGATATGCCACATTAATGGATTTTGATCGAGTTTTAGGTTTAAATTTAGGAATAAAAATTGCTGAAGAAATGATTCCTCAAGAAATTAAAGATTTATCCCAAAAAAGGACTGAAGCTAAAGTGAACAAAGATTGGGCAGAGGCAGACAGGATAAGAGATTTGATTAAGGAAAAAGGTTTTTTATTGGAAGATAGTAAAGATGGTGTTAAAATACACCAGATTTAAAATTAAAATAATATATGACAGCTAAAGAAGCCAGAGAAATAATCGCCGGGATGGAATTGTCTGATAAAACTTTGGCCAAAGCTGAAGCAATGCTTGAGGTATATAAAGATAATGAAGAAATTCCCGAGGATTTGATTGATAAGATATTGCTGATGGTGGACAAAGAAATCGATATTAATAAAATGGTGGATGATAGCGATGACGAGGTTAATAGTGTGTTGTAAAATTAAATTAATCATGTTAAGCTAAACCCTGATGAAAGATAGTAACTATAAGTACGAGGTAATTGTGGTTTTGAACCCAAAGGCCGAGTCAAAAGACAAAGAAAAAACAGTCAAGTTAATTGAGGATCATTTGACCGAGATGGAATTTTCGGTTGATAACCGCGAAAACTTGGGTAACAAGACATTAGCATATAAAGTTAAAGGCTCAGATAAGGGAGATTTTTGGGTATTTACCGTTGGTGGAAGCAAACCAATGAAATCAGCTGAATTTAAATTATTTTTGAATCGTGATATTCAAGTTGTACGTTATTTAATATTAAAAATTTAATAAAGTAGAGGGAAAGAAAATGCCTAGTAGATGTCTTAATCAAGTAATGTTAATTGGAAATTTAACCAGAGATCCAGAGCTTCGCTATACTCCGGCCGGAATGGCAGTGGTGTCTTTTGGTTTGGCAACAAATCGAGTTTGGATTACCAAGCAGGGTGAAAAGAAAGAAGATGCTCAATTTCATCGAATTGTAGCCTGGAATAAATTAGCTGAATTATGTTCACAATTACTATCAAAGGGTAGAAGAGTATATGTTGAGGGAAGAATTCAATATAGAGAAATTACTGATGCTGCCAATGTAAGAAAACAAGTTTCTGAAATTGTAATTGAGGATATGATTGTTCTTGATAATAAGGGTGTGGGAACCTCTAGTGGTAAAGATACCGAAATGGCTATGTCAGAAGATCATATTGATCTAAATAACGGTGCCATTGAGGATATTGTTATCCCAGATGATATTGGTGCTGAGGCTGAGATGCCAGAGGAGAATGTTCTATGAAAAAAGGTAAAAAAGATAAAAGCCGACTAATTAAATTAAAAGGTCGTGGAAACGACTGTATGTTTTGTAAATCAAAATCAAGCCCAAATTGGCGTGATTATGAAAAATTAAGAGAATTTTTGTCTCCAAGATGTAGGATTTTATCAGCTCAAAGTACTGGGGTGTGTATGAAACATCAAAGACAATTGTCACAAGTAATTAAGGAAGCTAGGGAATTAGCTTTGTTGCCTTATACCGCCTCCGAAGAGTAAGATAGAAGTAATGATAAAAGGAAAGCTGTGGTCTAAAACGGTGGAGGGGTTAAAAGATTTGAATTTTGAAGCTAAAGATAAAGTGGTGATGGTAAAAAAACTTGATGATTCTATTTTAGTAAAGGCTGAGGTGATTGGTGTAAAGGGAATAGTTTGTCTTGAAGATGAGTGTAATAATGAAAGTGAAATTGTGGTAAAGAAAATTAGCAAGGACGAGTGGAAAAAGTTGAGGTAGAATTAAAACATGCAAAAACAGATTAGGAATATTTTTGTCTTTTTAGCCTTATTGGCAGTAACCGCTTTAGTTAGTTTTAGGGCGGGTAAAAATGTTGGTTTAACAGCAGCTGGTGGGACAAATAATGCCAATACTTTGGATTTATCGTTGATGTGGAAGGTAAAAGACAAACTTAAACAAAGTTTTCTTGATAAAGAGAAGATGGAGGATAATACTATGGTTTACGGAGCGATTTCGGGAATGGTATCTTCACTTGGTGATCCGTACACGGTATTTTTACCACCAAAAGAAAATAAAAGTACCAATGATGATTTAAATGGTGAATTTGGGGGTGTGGGGATTCAATTGGGATATAAAGATAAAAATTTGGCGGTTATGGCACCTTTAGCTAGGACTCCGGCAGAAGCGGCTGGGATTAGAGCAGGGGATTTGATTTTAAAAATAGTTGATAAGGAAAAAGGGGTGGACAAGGATACTACCGGAATTAGTTTGGAAGAAGCAGTAAGTTTAATAAGAGGTAAAGTGGGAACTGAGGTGACTTTGACTCTGTATCGTGAAGGGATAAAAGGAACTTTTGGAGTGACTCTTAAGAGAGATAATATTGTAGTGCCAAGTATGGAGCTGGAATGGATAAAAAAAGATGGTAAATCTGTGGCCTGGATAAAATTGAATAAATTTAGTGAACAAACATACACAGATTGGCCTGAGACTGTGGATAAAATAATTTCTGAAAAAAACAAATTAGGATCAAATTATGGGGGGATAATCTTGGATTTACGGAATAATCCAGGTGGTTATCTGCAGGCGAGTGTTTTGGTGGCATCGGACTTTTTAAGTCAGGGGGTGGTGGTAACACAGAAATCATCAGATGGAAAAGAAGAGGTATATAAAGTTGATACAAGTAAAGGAAATCTGGTAAATGATAAATTGGTAGTGCTGATAAATGAAGGTTCGGCCTCAGCTTCGGAAATACTGGCAGGAGCTTTAAAAGATTATAATCGGGCTAAGCTGGTTGGGGTAAAAAGTTTTGGGAAAGGAACTGTACAGTCACCACTAGATTTTGCCGATGGTTCGGGTTTACATGTAACTATTGCTAAATGGTTATTACCAAATGGAAATAATATTCATGGTGTTGGAATTAATCCGGATGTTGAGGAAAAGTGGAATAATGATAATAAAGGTAAAGATGATAACCAATTGGACAAAGCTGTCCAGGTAGTTTTAAATAAAAACTAAAATATGACAACTATAAAGGTTGGTGTAATTGGAGTGTTAGTTGGAGCAGCCCTGATGGGAACCTTTAGTTTGGGAAGATGGTCAGGAAAGAATGATATTTTGGTAAATACCAATAAAGTAGAAATTCTTGATGAAGAATCTATGGTGACGAAAGTGGTAGAAAAGGCGACTCCAAGTGTGGTGACGGTGTCAATGCAAAGCACCCAGCTGGTTTTGAATCCATTGCAAAATCTTTTTGATAGTTTAGACATAGCTTCGACAAAAAATATAGAACAGGATATTGGAACGGGATTTATTATTAGTAGTGATGGTTTAATTGTGACTAACAAACATGTAGTGGCAAATACAGAGGCTAAGTATAAGGTGGTAATTGGTAAGGATGAAACAGAAGAGGTAATAAATATTTATCGGGATCCAGTAAATGATTTGGCCATTCTTAAGGTAAATAAAACCGGTTTAATCCCAGTAGAGCTTGGGGATTCAGATAAGTTGAAAGTGGGACAATCGGTAATTGCGATTGGAACAGCACTAGGAGAATTTCGATCAACGGTGACAAAAGGAGTTATCTCTGGTTTAGGAAGAGGAATTGTCGCCGGAACTGGTTTGAGTGGTTCAGAGAAACTTGAAAATGTGATACAAACTGATGCCGCGATAAATCCAGGAAATTCCGGTGGACCATTGTTTGATTCAAGGGGGAAAGTAATTGGGGTAAATGTGGCGGTATCAGCTTCGGCACAGAGTATTGGTTTTGCTCTGCCAATAAATATTGTGAAAGAATCGATTGATATTTTTTCTAGTACCGGACAATTTGAAAGACCGTATTTAGGAATTAGTTATGCGATGATTACCAAAGAATCGGCATTGTTAAACTCGGTACCCAGTGGGGCTTTTGTGAAAGGGGTGGTAGCTGATAGTCCGGCTGATAAAGCAGGAATTAAAGCCGGTGATATTGTAATGGGAATTGATGGAAAAAATATCGTTGATGAAAAAATAATTTTAGCAACTTATGTTAATAAGAAAAAAATAGGGGAGAGTATTAATTTAAAAATCTGGCGAGATAAAAAAGAGATGGAAATCAAGGTTGTTTTGGAGAAGAAGGGTTAGAAAATTGGTTTAAATTATTTTCTACAATACCACTTTTTAGTCGAATAATATTTTTACCATGACCCTGTTTTCTAAGGGACAGAACTGTATCACCAGTACCAACAAGCTTCAATGGACCAGGGTTATCAATAATAAAAGTTTCGGCTATTTTAAGTAGATAGGCTCTGGCAATTGGACAACCGAGTTGATTAGGATTTTCATCTTTTCCACAGTTACCACTACCTGCCGGATTGGAACAAAGTTTAAAATCAATTTGACAAATAGTTCTGTAAACACTCTTTTCTGACACGAGTAATTATATCAAAATATCTCATAATATGCACATATTTAGGGAAATTTATTTTTGCTCAGGCTCGTCGAGGACAGTCAATTCAAGGAGAAGATCGGTTAAATCACCATTAAGACACTTGGTAAGATTAAAATCTTTATCGATGCGATGGTCCTTAATTTGATTTCGGGGATAGTTGTAAGAGCGAATTTTGTCAGCACGCATAGCTAAACCAACTTTTTCACGGGTAGTTCCCAATTGGGATACTTTTTTATCTTCTTCAATTTGCCAGAGTTTAGCCCGTAAAAGATCCATGGCGATGGCTCGATTTTGTTCTTGAGAACGCTCCTGGCGAACAGAGAAGGTGAGTCCGGTGGGTTTATGAAGTAACCGAACAGCGGTAGAGACTTTATTAACATTTTGACCACCGTTACCACCGGCACGGGAAGCGGTCATTTCGATATCATCAGGGTTAATAGTAATGTCATGAGAGGTAATTTGAGGATAAACTGCAACAGCGGCGGTAGAGGTCTGAATCCGACCTCTTTTTTCAGTGACAGGAATGCGTTGAACCCGATGAGTGCCAGTTTCCCATTTTAATTGGTTATAAGCATCAAGACCGCTAATTTTTAGAATATCATTATCAAGATAATTAACTTTCCAGCCAACTTTTTCAGCATAGCGAATATACATACGCATTAAATCTTCCATCCACAGCTGAGCTTCTTGGCCACCGGGACCGATTCTAAATTCTAGTATGGCGATGTCAGAGTTTAAACTAGGCATAATATTAAAAAAGCCGCCGGTTTTTAATCAACACAACGGCTTTTAAAGTAGCTAATTTGATTTTTTGGCCGCTTTGGTTTTTTTGGCTGTTTGAGCAGCTTTGTAGGCAACACCTTGGGCTTGTTTTTCCTTAAATTTATCGATTCTTCCCTTAATATCAACAAATTTGTGTTGACCAGTAAAGAATGGATGACATTTGCTACAGACTTCAACTTCGATTTTTTCGAGGGTAGATCCGGTAGTAAATTTATTGCCGCAGGCACAAGTGACTTGGCAATCAGTGTGATAGGTAGGATGTATTCCTGGTTTCATAGGGTTTATTTTAACATAAAGTTGATTATTTCGCTTTGTTTGATTGACTGTTGCTCACCAGTAAGCATATTTTTGAGGGTGACTTCGCCATTGGTAACCTCATTGCTACCAATGAGGGCAACAAAGGGGATATTTTTTAGGGAGGCGTATTTAAATTGTTTACCAATTTTGTCGTTATCTGGATAAAAAATAGTGGGAATGTTGTTTTGACGAAGAAGGGTAGTCAATTCAAGAGATACTTTTTGAGTTTCCTCACCGAAATTGGCTACCATAATTTTGGTCTCAGTTTTGGGTAAATTTGGCAATAAATTTAATTCAATAATACAATCAACAATTCTATCGAGACCTAGAGTAGTACCAACTGCAGGAATATCCGGACCACCTAGAATTTTTATTAGATTGTCATAACGACCGCCGCCAGTGATGGAACCGATTTTTGGTTCTTCGACATAGGTTTCAAAAATAGTGCCAGTATAATAATCGAGACCGCGAACCATAGTGGGATCAAAAATATAGGCAGTTTCGGGGATGCCAAAAGTTTTAATGGCCTCAAAAACTGCCTGTAAATTTTTGTCTGGTTGAGCTTCTTTGATGTATTTAAAGAGAGAATCAATTTGTGCCTGAGTAAAATTTTTATTTATGAGCTCATTTTTTACTCCTTCTTCACCTATTTTGTTGAATTTATCGAGACTTTGTAATGCTGAATTTTGATTGTCGACAATACCGCTTTTGATCAAAATCTCTTTAAGAACAGGACGACTATTTAAACGAATAGAATACTTTTTAAAATTTAATTTATTTAAGATGGTGTAAATAACAGCAACAATTTCAGCGTCGGCAATAGGGGAGCTGGTACCAAAGGTATCGATGTCACATTGGAGTACTTCCCGATAACGACCTTTTTGGGGTTTTTCAGCTCGAAAAACCGATTGAATTTGATAGCGTTTAAAAGGTAAAGATAATTGTTGATTATAGATAGCTAGAACCTTGGCAGTGGGAACGGTAAGGTCGTAACGAAGACCGACTTGACGTTCACCTTGGTCTTGAAATGAGTAAACTAATTTATCTGCCTCATCACCATATTTACCCATAAGGGTAGATGAATATTCGATGGTTGGTGTTTCCAGTGGTTCAAAACCAAAGGTTTTGAAGACATCAATAAATAAGTTTTTAACATAGTTGCGAACGGCCATAGTCTCCGGGAGAAAATCTCGGAAACCTTTTAATGTTTGAGGTGCATTGTTATTCATAGATAGATTTTAACATTGTAAGAATAATTAAATTTTTTGAATAATATTGAAAAGAATTTTTGGTAACTTTTCTAATTTTTCTATTTCAATATATTCATTGGAAGAGTGGGCGGTATTTTGAGCTCCGGCACCGATGGTTAAACAATTTGGTTTATTAAATATTTGCCAAAGCATTTGGGTGTCCATGTAACCAGAGGTACTAATATTTTTAAAATTTAGACTTAATTTTTCTAATTTATTTTTTGGAGTAAGCCAAGATCCTAGGTCAAATTTAATTTGATAATCGGTTAATTTTCCGCCAAATTTTTTGGCATATTTTTCTAACAGACTGATGATAAATTTGGCATTAATTTTTGATGATGAGGGGCGAATGTCAAGGACAAAATTACAGATATCCGGAACGACATTGGCGGCCTGACCACCGTTGATAGAAGCCAGATTTAGAGAGGTGTTGCCAAGCTCTGAATCGTAAATATTTGATAAATATTTTTTAAGTTTTTCAACTGTTTTAAATGTTACTTCGAGAGCGTTGATTCCGTTTTCTGGTCTAGACGCGTGACATGATTTACCCATGATTGTGGCAGATATTTCAATGAGACCACGACAACCATTGGCGATTTCTAGCTCAGAGCCATCGAGAGAAATAATAGATTTCGGTTTAATTTTGTCGGCAAAATCTTTTATAAATTTTTCAGCACCGGCGAAATTATATTCTTCATCGATGTAGAAGAGAAAAGCAACTCCTCCCGGTAAATTTTTATTGGTAGCAGCAATCATCATGGCAGCTAGACCACTTTTCATATCAGTGGCGCCGCGAGCATATAGTTGTCCATTTTTTATGGTGGGAAAAATAGGATTTGTTTCCCAATTATTGTTGATACCAACGGTGTCGATGTGACCCATAATCAGAGTTTCGATATCCTGGTTAAAGCCTGCCAGGATATTGAAACGACCGTTGATAACTATTTCTTTTTCAACCGAAAGTTTTGAGTTATTTTTTAAATAGTTAAAAATATATTCTCCGATTTTTACCTCGTTAGTTTGGTCATCGACCCAAGAGGGGATGGAGATTAATTGTTTGGTTAGATTTAAAATTTTTGTCATATTTTTATTTAATGTTTGGGGTATTGGATATAATTTGTCCAAAATAAATCCCCGAATTTACGGGGATATTTGGGTTATAATAAAAAAATTTTAGGCTACGTCAACACCCCGCCGGTTGGTAACCACGGTATGGGTATGATGATTAAAATTAAATTTTGTAAACATATTGTTGGGGTGTTCTACGCTAAAGCTTTGGAACACTTTGGGTAGCAGAAGGGACTCGGACCCTCGACCTCATCCTCCACAGGGACGCGCTCTAACCAACTGAGCTACTGCCACCATAATGTAAAAGAACTTAGGAAAATTTTATCACTATGTTTAAAAATTACCTAAATAAAAGAAAAACCGCCCTTGTTGGCGGTTTTGGTATTTGATAATGCAAATGACCGCCAATTACTTGGTGGTATGGTGATGATTAGAAATCACTTTTGCAAATATCATAAGGGGTATTTTAACAGTCAGAAAAATTATGTCAATAAGTGGCCTAATTAAAGGGAAATAATTTTTAGAGCTGGATAAGTTGAATTTTGGCTACTGTTATAAATGCAAATGATTTTCTGGCCTTTTTTGAGCTCGGAAAACTTGATACTTTTATTGTTTTTAGTGACAATTTCAGTCTTGGAATCAACTTTAATTTGTAGTTCACGATTTTTATTGTTGGTAGGAATAAGAACTAAGATAGAGGTAGTACTGGAAATATCGGCAATTTTACCCAAGGTCACATTTTTATTATTTTGGAGCTTTATGGGATCGACAATAATAATCTTTTTGGCGTAAACAGAAGTATCTTTGGCTAGGCTGAGGATTAAAACATCTTGACCAACTTTTAAGTCAGTCTTTTTAATTTTATTTAGCTTTAAATTAACGTAGTTGGCGTCATCACTAAGTGTAAATTCATAAATTTTAGTTTTGGAGTCAATTTTAATCGAGGAGTCGGTTATTTCTGTTATGGTTCCAAGATAGGCTTTTTTGGGATTGGGAGTTTGGCCAAGGGTAAGTTCCTGAAGTTTTTCTTTGACTTTTTGCTGGATAACTTCGCGTAATTTTTGAATTTCGTCACTAGTAGAAGGGGAGGTGGTTGGAGTTTGTCCTAGAACCGGAGTAGGAAGGAGGGTTAAAAATAAGACAATAAAAATATATTTTTTCATTCTAGTTTGGTGGTGGAATAAGTAAGAAAGATTTCGGCATGATTTTCAGAATCATTTTGATCGATAGAAGTTAGATTGATGGCATTAAAACCTGGTTCCAGGTCAATTTCTTGGGAAAAGTCACCTTGGGCGGTGGCAGAGAATTGATAGTTTTTTTGAGGAGTAGTAATGATGATTAGGCTGTTTGGGGTGGTTTTGCCCTTGATCAAAGTTTTGCTAGTGCTGATAATATCGTTGTTTTGAGGTGAAGTAATTTCTAAATTTGGGTTGGTACTGGGGATGGAAGTTGGCGAAAGTTCAGGGTTATTTTGAGTATCTGGAGCGGGGGTGGGGATAACAATATTGGGGGTGTTTTTGGGAGTGGAATTACTTTGTCTAACGAAATAGAAAGTTCCGGTAAGACCAAAACCGATTAGAAGACCGAAAATTACGGCCAAAGACAATTCCTTAATCATAGGATGGTTTAATGTTATCATAAGGCTATGGAAATTAAATACTTTGGCGAAAACAAAATATATTTGAAGGGTAAAAAGGAAAGCGTTTGGATTAATCCCGGAAAAGAAGAATTTGAAGGAAAAAATGGCGAGGCTAGATTGGTAATTTTTACTGATAAAGAAAAAAACTTCGTTAAACTCGGTAATGAAAATAATAAAGTAATTATCTGTGGTCCAGGGGAGTATGAGGTTGGTGGAGTGGAGATAAGTGGAATAAATGCTATGTATGCTTTGACAATTGACGGAATAAAGCTGGTATTAGTAGGGGTGTTTGAGGGGGAGATAACCGAGAAGAAAAAAGAAAAGTTAGAGGAGGCGGATGTTTTATTAATTAGTATGAGCCCTGGCTCGGTTGATATAGCAAAAAAATCAGCGGCTAATTATATTATTCCGGTGAATTACGAGAATGATGAAAAGGGATTAAAAGATTTTTTGGATGCTTTCGATAAAGAAGATTTAGAATCAATTGATTTTCTGAAGGTGGATAAGGAAAGTCTACCTGAGGGAGTGGAGGTGGTCTTATTAAAGACGAAGTAATAAAGCTACCTCCTAGTTTTGAAGAGGCAGAAATTTGTGTTTTAGGATCGGTTTTAATTGATAATGATGCGATTTTGTTGGTTTCGGAGTTTTTAAGACCGGAACATTTTTATAATCATAATTTTGGCTTGGTATTCGAGGCAATGATGAAGCTCTATGAGGAGCGGAGTCCAATTGATATTGTGACAGTAGCAGGAAAGTTAAAAGAAAATAATGTATTAAAAAATATCGGAGGTAAGGCATTTTTATCAAAACTTGCTTCTGAAGTACCAACATCGGCTAATGTGGAATCGTATGGGCGGATGATAAAGGCTTTGTCGGCTAAGAGAGAATTAATTTCAGCAGC
>CAZKWZ010000019.1:10774-13857 GCA_964556795.1 uncultured Gammaproteobacteria bacterium
AATCCCTGTTTTGGCCGCGGCCCAGCTAAATCGTCAGATGGAAGCTAGGGGAGGCAAGCCGAGATTGTCAGATCTACGTGAGTCTGGAAGTATTGAACAAGATGCTGATGTAGTCATGTTTTTATCAAGGGAAGATGAAGAAGTTAAGGAGATGGTTCAATGTTCGATTGAAAAACATCGTAATGGTCCAACAGGGCAATTTAATTTGTATTTCAACGGAAAACAAGTCAGCTTCTTTGATGTTGAGAAAAAAGGATGATATTAAAGGAATTACTAAGATTAAACTTATTTAAAGTATTAGTGACTGTGTTTTTGGAGTTTTTGCTTTATTTAGTCGGAATATTGGTATTTAAGAATCCAATATTTTTTAAAACAGGATGTGCTCCAAATTTAGAATGTCCATTTTGCGAGAGTTGTATGATGTGGCGTTTCCCGGAAATAATTAATTTTGAGGTAGTGTTATTGACACTGCTATTGTTTTATTTATTGTCGGGTTTAATATATAGGGCTATATTTAAAAGTAGGTAGCCAAGTTAAAAAGAATGGGGAATTGTGAGATAATACAAAAGATTTGCCGACGTGGCGGAACTGGTAGACGCGCACGACTCAAAATCGTGTGATAGCAATATCGTGTGGGTTCGATTCCCACCCTCGGCACTCATGTTAACAATAATTTTGGGAATTGTGGCTTTAATTGGTTACTTATATATAAGTTGGCGGACATTAAGGGAAAATTATCAAGAAGAGGATATTATAGCTTTTAGCTGGGTGGGGATTTTACTATTTTTAATTGGAGGTAGAGTTAGTTTTGGTTTATTCCATTGGGGAATTTGGAATGAAAATCCTGGGGCGTGGTTGGAGTTTTGGCACATAGGAGAGACAAATATTTGGGGAGCAATACTGTTATGGATAGGATTTGCTCTATTGATAATAAAAGATAAAAATTGGAAAATTTGGCAATTTTTTGAGGATTCATTGCCAAGCATTTGGTTTTTATTGATAAGCGACACTTTGATATTAAAACTTTGGCCAATATTGATAACAGTAGTGGTGGCTATGTTGTTGACGATGCCGATGAAGTCTAAATATAGATCTTTACAATGGTATAAAAGTGGTCGAAAAGGATTTTTATTTTTTTGGTTTTTAATTTGGTTTTGTTTGGTATTTGCCGCTGTTTCTAGACTTTGGTGGGTAGCTAGTCTTAGCTTGCTTTTTATGGGGGGATTGTTTATGCTTGGTAATGATAAGTTTTCCAAGTAAGTTGACCAAGAATATTGAAAATTTTTTGGAGAAAAAATTATTGAAGTTGAAAAGAAGTGAAAAGTCACTGAGAGCTAATGATCCCTTTTCAGATGATCAAAGGTCGGGGAATAATTCTATGGAAGAGGATTTGGATGAACAAATTGGACATTTTGAAACCGAAATAAAGGTAAATTTTATTAAAAGGCAGATTGTACAAATTAGAAAAGCTTTGACTAGATTGAAGATTGGTAAGTATGGAATTTGTGAAAAGTGTGGCAAGATGATTGATACTGACCGTTTGGCGGTTAGGCCGGAAACCACTATCTGTTTGCTTTGTGAAAAAGAACGAGAGAAGTAATGATTATTAATAAAGGTGCAAGTTTTGGAATGGATATCCCGTATTTATGGGTTATATCTTTAATCTTTTTATTAATTTTAGGATTTTTGTGGTGGCGGGAAAAAAGAGCTTGGGGATTTTTATTGATGATACTTGGAGGAGGGATAAATTTGGTTGAGAGATGGAAATTTGGAGGAGTGGTTGACTATTGGCAAATACCATTAACCCAGATTTATAATAATCTTAACGATTATTTAATAGCGGGAGGAGTGTTACAATTAATTTGGTATTATTTATGGAAGAAAAGGCAAAAATAGTTTATCAGGATAATGATATTTTAGTATTAAATAAAGCAGCTGGGGTAGTGTGTACCAAAGAGGGGAGAGGGGTTGTTGGAACTATAGAGGATTGGTTAAGAGAAAGTTTTGGTGATAATAAATTACCACGACAGGGGATTGTACATCGATTGGATAAAGGGACGTCTGGTTTGATGGTGGTAGCCAGGAATAGTAAGGCCAGAGAAAAAATGACAGAGATGTTTAAAAAAAGGAATATTAAAAAAACTTATCTGGCATTGGTGAGTGGGGATTTGTCTATGAAAGGAGAAATAAAAGTGCCAATTTCCAGGTCAAAATATGTATTCGGAAAATTTAGTGTAAGTGAAGAGGGTAAGATGGCAGAGACACATTTTAAAGTTATCAAAAAGTACCAATATATGGATAAAATGTACTCTTTGGTGGAGATAGATTTGAAGAGTGGCAGAACCCATCAAATTAGGGTGCATTTTAGCTATTTAGGTTGGCCATTGGTAGGAGATTTAACTTATGGTGGAAAGGAATTACTTGGTTTAAAGAGACCATTTTTACAAGCAGCCAGACTAGAGTTTAAACACCCAATTTCCGGGGAAAATATGAGCTTTGAAAGTAAATTAGCAAAAGAATTACAGGAAGTATTGGGTAAAATATGAAAAAAATATTGGTTGTTTTGATAATAGTTTTGGGATTAGGGTTAATTTTAAAAAAAAATTGGCGGGGAAATGATTTTAAATTGGGAATAATTACTCAGGATAGGGTAGCCATGCTTTCGATTTCACCCACCAGGGGGATGATTAATTTATTGGTGGTAAACCCGGAGGTAGAATTGTGGATTCCTGAAGGAATGGGTTGGTATCCGAGTAATAAAATCAAAAAGATCTATGAAGATGGAAAAAATGCTGAATTAATGAAAAAAACATTTTATTATAATTTTGGTTTTTTACCGGAAAAGTTGGCAATATACAACGAGGTTAATGACTGGAGAGATTGGGATTTGGTCAAGTATTTGGGACCACTTAACTGGTTTAGATATTTGCTTGAGCAGGATAATTGGTTGTATAAAATTGAAAATATTAACAGAAGCTTGGCAATGGAAAAGGAGAATCTGGACGAAATTTTACCTCGGGATTTTGCTGACAGTGAATTACAGGGAGGGGAGGTGAAGATTAGTTTAATGAATGCCAGTGACG
>CAZKWZ010000020.1:0-9080 GCA_964556795.1 uncultured Gammaproteobacteria bacterium
AGTCCCGTCTCTCGCTCATTTTATTTAAAGTAAATTCAAGTTCCCAAGCTATTATTAACTCCATATCTTCGCCTGTATTCGACCATCGTGATCAACACCACTCCTCCGGGAATATCCATCACCGGAATTAAATTTAAATCTCTTCTCTCTTGAAATTGTTTCTCTGTGTAATATCGAACCCCATCTTTTCTTCGTATCCTAGATTTTTGTATTATTTCTCCGGAATTAGGCATCCATTGGCTATTGTATACCTCCAAAAACTGAAAGCAATTTGTTATTTATTTCAAAATTCCTCTCAATACTAAGTCATTCAAATCTCTTGCCTTAACTTCCTTAGAATTTATAGTGGTCATCGCCGTCAACCAAAACAATGCCACCGCCGTTGTCCGGATATCCAGATCTTTTCTGAATTCCTCATTTTCGATTCCTTCAACTAATATTTTTTCAATTACTTCAAAATTAACTACTTTTTTGATCATTTCCCCTAGATATATCGAAAACAAATCCCGATATCTATGAATAAAATCTACCTCGATTTCCACTAATTTTTCTATTTTTTCCTGATTGTTTTTTAGGTCTTTTGTTTTTCTGATAAGAATTTCTTCAAAGGTCTTTTGCCCCTCGTCGACAATCTCTGCAAACAATTCCTGTTTTGATCTGAAGTGGTAAAAAACCGTTCCTTTGGCTACTTTTGCTTTTAGAGCAATGCTTTCGATCGAAGCTTTCTCAAAACCATCCTTGGCAAATTCCGAGATCGCTGCCAAAATTATTTTCCTTTTTTTGTCAATAAAAATTGCCATTTTTTGATATTTTTAACTGATAATATTTTAGACTTTGTCACCAGATAAAGGCAAATTGCTAATATTGATATCAAACAATATATTAAAATTACCTTAATATCGGCATTTAAAGTTATAAAATTACTTCCAGAGATAACTTCCCTTAACCCTGATACAGCATAGGTCATCGGTAAATATGGTCCAATTTTTTGAAAAAAATTTGGAGCTGTCTCGATTGGGTAACTTCCGGCACTACTGGTCAATTGCAACATCAATAGGACAATCCCGACAAACTTTCCTGCCAAACCCAAACTCAAAGTCAAAAACATCTGGATCAACATAAAACATAATGCCAACAATAATGTAAATATAGTGTAACTTAAGCCGTAATTAACTCTTAATCCCAATAGCTTGATTAGCACTAAATTCAAGGTTACTGTCTGCAACATCGATACCAAGACCGACACTCCCAATTTTGGCCAAAATTCCCTCCATACTTTTTTATTATTTAAAGTCACTTCCACTAAAAAGAAGATCGCCATCCCGCCAACCCACAAGGCTAGGGGAATAAAATAGGGTGCAAAACCGGTCCCATTATTATTGACAATATCTATTGATACATCGTGAATATCAACCGGGGATGACATTACCATTGACTGAAGGGCATTCTTATTCTCATTGGTCTTACTAATATTTTTATTGACCGCTTCATTTAATTTATCTTTTAACTCCTTAGCGCCATCATAAGCATCTAAGAGACCATCTCCCAGATCCTTTTGACCATCTTTAATTTTTTCTAGACCGGAAATTAGATCACGACTTCCATTTTTTGCTTTATTTAAACCATCTTTTAATCCACCACTGGCAGTCGCGATATTACTCGCTCCTACAGATAAAGATTCCAGTGCCTTAACTAAATTACTACATCCGGAAACTAACTGTAAACCACCAGACCCCATGGTACCCAAAGAGCTATTTAACTGTCCAAGACCACTATTGACCTGTGTTGCTGCTCCAAGAGCCATTTGTAATTCTGCCGAGGTAGAAGCCTCTGGATGTGCCTGTATATAGGCATTAATTTCAGCAATTACCACCCCTTGCCCTGCACTAAGACTGGTACTGGCATTCATTATTTGGCTTGTTCCAGCTGACAATGTTAATAATGAACTGTTTAATATTTTCGCCCCGCTTAACACTTGCAAAACTCCACCATGTAAAGTCTTTGATCCTTCATTGGTTTTATCAGCTCCGTCATAGAGGGTATCTATCCCATTTCGCAGATCCACGGCCCCACTATTCGCCTTATCAACTCCATCATATAGTTCATCACTCCCATCTTTGGCTTTTTTTAAACCATCCTCTAAATCACTTGCCCCATCAGCCGCCTTTTTTAAGTCTTTTACCGAATCACGTGTTTCTGAAAAAATATTATCAAAATATCCTTTTTCAATTTTTTCATTTAAAGCCGCTTTGATCTTAATAAAGGCTGTATCAGTGAATTTTGAGGCCATAAAATTTGAAGCCTGTCTTGAACGAAACTCAATTTGTGCCCTTTGGGGATCATCTCCATCCACCGATAAGATATTTTTTGAAAAATCTCTTGGAATTGTCGCCATAGTGTAATATTTTTTATTTTTAAGTCCGTCAATAGCCGTCTCTCTGTCCACGAATTGCCAATTCATAGCCTTTTCGTCTTCCAGCTTGTCTACCAACTCTTGTCCAAAACAGTATTGTTTTTTATCACTTTTATCAGACTTATAAGCACATTTGTCATCATTGACTATAGCTACCGGTAAATTTTCCATCTTTCCATACGGGTCCCAAAAAGCCCATAGATATAAACCACCGTAAATCAAGGGTAAAATTATTACCGCCACTAAGGTGGCTATCAGCATTTTTGATTTAATAATCCGTCTAATCTCGTTTTTCATAGTGAATAAACTGACCGGTCAGTATAATAACTCTATCTGGATTAATTTTCAACCTTAAGACTGCTATAATATGCTGTTCGCCGCAAAAAAAGATAATCTTTCTTTTTTATTTAGTCTTTAAATAGACTAAAATATGCACAAGCCGCTGTGGTGAAATTGGTATACACGCCAGACTTAAAATCTTGTGGTAGCAATACCGTGTGGGTTCGATTCCCGCCAGCGGCACACAGCTTTAGTTACCATCGGGCTTTGCCCGCTGTAGCTTTAGCGAAAGCGGGGATTGGCGCAATTGGCTAGCGTGCATGGTTTGGGACCATGAGGTTGCAGGTTCGAATCCTGTATCCCCGACTTCGGTCCGCCGTAGTTTCGAATTATCGAAACAAAGGAGACCCAATTCATGACTAATATTTCCCGCCCTCAATATTTCAAAACTCTTACCGGTAAAAAAATTCCTTTACCTATCTTTTTTCCCGATGCTACCCGTGCCGTTCTAAAAACCCTTGACTCAGAAGACATTAAAAACACTCAAACCCTAGGCGTTTTAGTTAATACTTTCCATCTATATCAGGACCCTGGACACGACGTTATTAAAATGTTTAAAGGTGTTAAAAACTTTATGAATTGGGATGGGGGAGTCATCTCTGACTCTGGTGGCTTTCAGGTCATGTCCCTAGCCAAAACCATGGGAGGCAACAAGTCTGTTACTGATATTGGAGTTACCTTTAAACTCGACGGTAAAAAAATTCTTTTTACTCCGGAAATGTCCATTAAACTTCAATTAGAACTTAAAAGTGATATGGTTGTGGTTTTAGATGATTTTACCGACCCAAAGGGCACTTATGAAGAAGCCAAAATTAGTGTCGAAAGGACTCTCAAATGGGCTCGGGAATGTCGACAAATTTTTGATAAATTAATCAAACAAAAAAAATTATCTCCAGATAAAATTCCCTACCTTTTGGGAGTGGTTCAAGGAGGAAAATATCTAGATTTGAGAAAATATTGTACCGAAGAACTGGTTAAAATTGGTTTTGATGGTTTAGGCTATGGTGGTTGGCCAATCAAAGCTGACGGTACCTTTGACTATGATGTTGCCCAAACTATTGCTGATTTCACTCCTAAAAATTATTTTCTCTACGCTCTAGGAATTGGTAAACCACACGAAATTAGCAATTTAGTAAAAATGGGTTGGAATATTTTTGACTGCGTTCTCCCTACCCGGGATGCCCGACACAAAAGACTCTACGTCATTAACAATAAAAAGGAGCAAGGCTACGAATATTACACACCCGATAAAAGTATTCACTATCGTGATTCCCGTCCAGTATCGGATCAGTGCGATTGTCTCTTGTGTACCAAATATTCCCGTTCTTACCTAGCTCATTTATTTAGGATTAAAGAAATTACCGCCCTAAGATTGGCTACAATTCACAACCTTCGTTTTTATTCCAAATTAATGGAAACTCTAAGAGATACATATTCTGAGTTATAATTACCCAATGCAAAAAATTATTTTAGTTACCGGTGGTGCCGGCCATATTGGCTCACATATCATTGAGATTTTAGTTAAAGATCCTAAAAATAAAGTCATTTCCCTTGATAATTATTTTACTGGTAGCGAAAAAAACCATATAGTTGGTGCTGAATACCGCAAAGGCCATACCAAAGATATCGATAAATTGATTCCCGAAACTCCAGATATTGTTTACCACCTAGGTGAATATGCCAGAGTTGCTCCTTCATTTGATGATGTCGAAAAAGTTTATGATATGAATATTATCGGTACCTTTGCTGTTGTAGAATTTTGCCGACAACGTCATGTCAAAAAACTTGTTTATGCTGCCTCTAGTACCAAATTTGCTGTTGAGGGTGATGGTAAACACCAAAATCCTTATTCTTTTTCTAAGGCCACCAATGTTGATTTAATTAATGATTATGGCCGTTGGTACAATTTACCTTACGCGATTTGTTATTTTTATAATGCTTTTGGTCCCAGGGAAAACGGTGACGGAAAATATGCCACTCTTATTGCTAAATTCCAACAACAATACCTAAATAACCAACCCTTAACCGTTGCTAAACCTGGTACTCAACAAAGAAACTTTACTTATGTTGGCGATTTAGCCAATGGCATTATTCTGGTTGGAGAAAAAGGGAATGGCGATGGTTATACCCTATCTAATCCTAAAAAATATTCCGTTCTTGAAATTGCTAAAGCCTTTGGTGGCCCTATCGAATTTATTAATTTTTATCCTGGTCGCAGTGAAACTGGTAAAGCCCCAAACAAAGCCCGTCATGAGCTTGGCTGGACTACTACCGTCGATATCATGGACTATATTAAAGACTTTGTTGCCTCTCATCCCCGTCAATAATGAAAACCTTTGCTGTCTATAACTTTGGCTGCCGAGTCAATGCCGCCGAAACTAATCTTTTTGCTCAATCACTCGTAAACCAGGGCTATATCGCCAACCAAAACCATCCCGATATTATTTTCATCAACACCTGTTCAGTTACCAAAAAAGCCAATATGGAATCTCTTGGTCTTATCCGTCGGCTTCAAAAAAAATTTTCAAATTCTAAAATTATTATCAGTGGTTGTGCTGAACTAAAAGAATTAACCAATCTCACCAACATTTCTATTCTAAGTAATTCTCAAAAAGAAGATTACTTAAAAGATTTAAACTGTGCCTATACTCCCAAAATTTTAGATAAATTTTCTCATACTCATCGTTTTCTTTTAAAAATTCAATCAGGTTGTACTGCCTTTTGTAGTTATTGTACCGTTCCATTAAAACGTCCCTACCTTTGGTCACTACCAATAGATACGGCCGTAAATACGGTCATATCAGCCATAATCGATGGATATAAAGAAATAATCATTACTGGTGTAAATTTAAACCAATACAATCCTGGCTTCTCAAATTTGATTGAGGCTTTATTAATTAAGACCAAAATCCCTCTTATTAGCTTTGGTTCTATTCCTATCAATTGTATCGACGAAAATTTAGTGAAATTATTTAAAAAATATCCCAACAGATTACAAAATTTTCTTCATATCCCTCTTCAGTCAGGCTCTGACAAAATCCTCAAATCAATGCATCGTAATTACACCAAAAAAATTATTTTAGAAAAATTTGATCTACTAAACAAAATTAATGAAAGTAATTCTTCAAAAAATATTTCTCCCCTCCATGATAAGGGAGGGGTAGGGGGTAGGTTATCTTTTGGAACTGATATTATTGTCGGTTTTCCTGGCGAAACTGATGATGACTTTCAAGAAACTTATGACCTTTGTAAACAAATTGGCTTTACAAAAATTCATGTTTTTAAATATTCCCCCCGTCCCAATACTATTGCCCGTGGGTTATTTTTAGAATCAGAAAAATTATCCAAAGAAACTGTCAAACTCCGCTCTCAAAAATTAAGACTTCTTATCTCCCAAACCACACTTCCATCTCATCAAAAACCTGATAAGAAAAACTAACTTCCTGTCCGGGAAAACGTGCATCTTTTCCCCAAATATAGGCTCGACTGACATCGTCCCTCATTTCACCGGAAACTCTTTTTAGAACTGAATCCAAACTCTGACCTTTTTTCATAATCAAAGGTTCTCTTTTATCAGCTTCGCCATTTCTGTCTCTTTTTAAATAAACTCTTACTAGTCCTAAACCCTGCCACAATTTTTCTTTGAACTCTTCAATCCCAATACCTTTACTGACACTCATTTTTACTACTTCTTCTTCAATTTTTCTTAAATCACCGCGCTTGGCAATATCCACTTTGGTTACCACTTCTACCAAGGGGATATATGTCCTGGTTTTACTCAAAGCATCAATAAATTGATCAATGCTATTTATTTTTTCTGCCAATTGAATCACGGCATTTTCATAACCAAGTTCCTCGGCTACTTCCACCATCATATCTTTGTCGAGGGAATAAAATGGATCCACAATTTGAATTGCTCCCTTTCCCATTTTATGAATATGAACCTTTGGTGGTCTTTTGTTTAATCTAATCCCCGCATTTTCTAATTCTTGCTTAACCTTGGCCAACCACGCCACTCTTTTTATATCGGTCATTAAAACTACTAAATTTGAAGCTCTTATTACCGATAAGACTTTTTTTCCAAAACCTTTACCCTGGGCTGCTCCTTCAATAATTCCCGGTAAATCCAAGATTTGAATTCTAATCCCTTTATATTCCATCATCCCGGGTACTACCCCAAGAGTTGTAAAATCATAATTTCCCACTTTTGATTCGGCATTCGTTACCGCATTTAACAGGGTTGATTTTCCTACACTAGGCAAACCTACTAATACCACCGAGGCATCTCCAGAATGTTTGATGGCATAACCTACACCCCCACCACCGCCACCGCTACCCATTTTTATCCTATCCTCAAGGGCATCCTTTAGTCGGGATAATTTTGCCTTTAAAACTCCATGGTGAAACTGGCTACTTTTGTCATATGGCGTATCGTGGATTTCTTTTTCCACGGCCGCAATTTTTAATAAGATTTCTTCTTTAAGCATTTTGTTAGAATATAAGGACTATGTTTTTATTCTTTCTGCTGGCAATATTCTTCCTGAATATCAATCCTATTTTAGCATCTGAACGAAATATCTACGGATTACACCTAACACAGACCGCTGATCTTAATTCTGCAAAAAATATTATCAACAGCAGTGGGGGAGACTGGGGTTATGCCACCACCGTTATCAGGACCGATCAACTTGATAAAAATACTTGGCAGGATTATTTTGATAATTGCCGTAAATTCCACATTATACCAATAATTCGTCTGGCTACTATCATGGAAAAAGACTATTGGAAAATTCCCAGTACCAGTGATATTGATAATTTAGCTAACTTTTTGAACTCGCTAAATTGGCCTATGTTACCAAAATACATTATTCCTTTTAATGAAATTAA
This sequence comes from uncultured Gammaproteobacteria bacterium, assembly GCA_964556795.1. Classification (GTDB taxonomy): domain Bacteria; phylum Patescibacteriota; class Microgenomatia; order UBA12405; family UBA12405; genus UBA12158. The sequence goes on from CAZKWZ010000020.1 coordinate 7,640, forward strand.
CCATGCCTCAGAATGGGGAGGCGGCATCAATATCAAAGAATTTACCGATCTTTTTATCTATACCTCAGAAACATTTAAAAAATTAGATCCAGATTTTTTCATTTTATCCTCACCACTCGATCTGGCTGCTAACAATACCAGTAACACCAAATCTGCCAAAGATGTTTATCTCGATATCTACAAAAACAATCCTAAATACTTTGATGCCTTTGATGGCTTAGCCTCACACTCTTATCCCAATCATGGCTATATTGGTACTCCAGACGATACCGGTCAGCACTCAATTCGAGGATACCAATGGGAATTAAGTTTTATCAAAAACCTTGGAATAAACCGAACCTACCCTGTATTTATCACTGAAACCGGTTGGCCTCATCGAGAAGGTATCAAAAAAAATAATCAGTACTATTCCATTAAAACCGCCGTCGATTTTTTGGCTAAAGCTATGGATATGTGGCAAAAAGATGAAAGGATTATGGCCGTGACTCCTTTTATTTACAACTATCCCCAAGACCCATTTGATCATTTTTCCTGGCTAGATGAAAATGAAAAAATTTACCCAGAATATCAACTAATTGTTGATATTCCTAAAAAACAAAATCATCCCCAACAAACAACCAAATTTTCTGTCGAAAAAATTAATTTACCCTTTCTGATTTTTAGCCAAAATCAACAAAACGGTAGTATTGAACTAAAAAATATTGGTCAATCAATTTGGGGAGAACGGCATTTTTGTCTCGAACCTCAATCTTCAAGCAATATTTCCGCCACCCCTATTTGTACCAGCGATAATTACATTTATCCTGGAAAAACAGTTAAATTTCAATTTCAGTTTAAAATTAACTCTTATTTAGAAAATAGTTATTTAGGTTGGGATGATACTCCTCAATATGAAATTAGCTCCCTTAGTCCCACCTCTACTGTTTATCATCCCAAAGAAAACGCCTGGACCAAATTCAAAAAATGGCTAAAAGTCTTTCTAAGCTAATTGTGGGTTGCGTGGGACTCGAACCCACGACCAGCCGCTTAAGAGTCCGCCAGCTGGCGGATCTACCGACTTGTTAAATTTTTAATAAATAAACGTCCCTGATATGATTTTAATTCCTTTTCTCTTTTTAATGCATCTTTTCTTGATATCAACCCTTCCTTATAAACTAACTCCCATATTCCATTAGATATATTTTTTGAAGTATAACTAGTTTTTTTATTTTTTAAAACCTTATTATGTCTTTTTAATCTATTCTCTAAATTACTTGTTTGACCAATGTAAATTTTATTATTAGTCGAATTCTTAATCACATAAACAGAAAATTCCATGTGGGTTGCGTGGGACTCGAACCCACGACCAGCCGCTTAAGAGGCGGCTGCTCTACCGACTGAGCTAGCAACCCAAATTGTTAAATTTTACCGTATCTTGTGCGCCCAGGGGGAATCGAACCCT
>CAZKWZ010000020.1:9180-13753 GCA_964556795.1 uncultured Gammaproteobacteria bacterium
AACCCAAATTGTTAAATTTTACCGTATCTTGTGCGCCCAGGGGGAATCGAACCCTCATCGATAGTTCCGAAGACTACTACTCTATCCATTGAGCTATAGGCGCAAACTTGTATCCCCAGTTGGGATCGGACCAACGACCTACTCCTTAGAGGGGAGTCGCTCTATCCAACTGAGCTATGGGGACAAGCTCCGTTATTTTATCAAATTACTGATAGAATATGCATGTATTGCCGCTGTGGTGAAATTGGTATACACGTACGCTTTAGGAGCGTATACCGAAAGGTGTGGAGGTTCGAGTCCTCTCAGCGGCACTTTTTTGTTACACTTATCTATGTGGTGGTTATTATTTTTATGTTTGGCTAAACCTGTCTTTGCTCAGAGTAATGCTGATCTCTACACCCAATATCGCACCGATTATTTCTATGAGCGTGACAATTATCAACGTGATTATCTTGACTATCAAAATAAAAAAGATACCTACAACCAATATAAAACCGTCACTGCGCAAAATGATAAAGTCACTGCTACTAAAACCGTTTTTTTGTCACAAAATGCCATGCTTAGAGCTTATTTAATGGCTCTCAGAACTACACTTGACGATTATCAGGGTAATCAAAGTGAGTTACTAAAACTTGAGGAATGGTTATCCACCCAGAATACTCTTATTCCCAATCTAAATAGCCCAGCTGCTCTACAAAATTGGGCGACTACGTTTAAAGCTCAATATGTTTCCATTCAAAAAGAACTTTATACCGCTTTAGTTCAGGCTCAAATCAACCGTCGTCTCAAAACCCTAAACAATATCAAAAAATTAGCCGATTCAGCCAAGGTAGAATGGTCAGCAAGTTTTTCTGACAAAGAAAATAAAATATATTCCAATTATCAAATAGCTTTAAAAACTACTCAAAAAAGCCAAAGAACCGATGTTTATTCGGATTTTTATTCTGAGGCCAAATCTATTCTTGATCAATCAGATACCATTATTCGTAGCTTAATTTCCGATTTAAAGTCAATTATTATCAAAAATAATCAATAGTATGGAAGAAAAACTTTATCAAAACATCGACATCCCTCAAAACAATCCTCTTGAAGTAAAAGAAGAAAAAATTGTCGAAGAAACATCAATAAACACCGAAAGAAAGCCACTTAATCCTAAAATATTACTGCTTATAATCTTGGGAGTAATTATTTTTATTCTGCTAATTCTTAGTCTAATTGTTACCCAAATCAGAAAAAATCCTAGTAATTTACCTAAGGTCACCCCCACAGAAAACCCCATAATTTCTACTCCCACCCCAAACGATTCTCTCATTCCCAGCCCATACCAGGAATCGTTTAAAGAAATAAACCAAAGCTTAAACCAAGATCCTGATTTACCCGTCCCACAAATTGACCCAAAAATAGGCTTTTAATTTTTTCTCGACAAATAGGCCCCAGTTTCTGTACTAATTATGATTTCTTCGCCGGATTTAATAAAAAGTGGCACCAAAACTTTGGCCCCGGTATCCAAAACTGCATTTTTCATTGCCGAAGTTGCCGTATCACCTTTGACTGAATTTTCCGCCTCAACCACAGTACAAACAATACTCTTTGGTAAAGTTACCCCTACCGGTTTCTCTTCATAAAATTTTATTCTATATAGCAAACCTTCTTTTAAATATACTTTGTCATCACCAATAATTTCCGTTGGTACCATATATTGTTCAAAGGTTCTTGGTTCAATAAACACATAGTTTGAACCGTCAAAATACGAATATTCTGCCTCATGTGTCTCTACTATGACTTCTTCCACTTTTTCACCGGATTTATAGGTATATTCAATAACTCTACCTGTATAAAGATTTTTTAATTTTGTTCTATAAAAAGCCGAACCTTTTCCTGGTGAAACAAAGGTAATATCCATCACCATATGGGGTTCCTCATGAAAAAGTAAATAAATTCCTTTTTTGAATTGTGCGGTTGATATCATTCCCATAGCCGCTATTCTAACCCCAAAACAGGTCTAAAAACAACCCCCCGAAGCAAAATTATTAAAAAATTTCCAAAATTTTTCCAAAAAAAATCCCAGAGCATGCTTTTTAGAGGAGCCACCCCGGGATCTGAGGCTGAATATACCAAAATACTATAACTATGTCAATAATACAAATTAAATACACACTAAATCAAATCTAAATTTTAGAAATTACCACTCTCCATTTCATCAATAAATTGTCTGACTCCATGTGCCCATGAACCATTAGAACTAGGACAATATTTCTTCATCATTAACTCTGGTGTATTTAAACCCTTATCAAAATACTGAGTTTTCAAATAAGCCGCATATGATTTTAAAGCCAAACTATAATTATCAAAAGTTAAAGTCCCGCTCTTGTGAATCCCATAACCCCAACAATTGTACGATCCCTCAGGAATTTTCTTACACAAATTTGATTCTTGTTGAGCAATTGCGACTATCCAATAATATTCAAATCCATAAGCTTCAGATAAATCAAAAATTTCCTTGGCATAGGGTAAAAGAGGGGATTTATATTTTGCTAAATATCTCTCAATTATTACCGGTCTGGCGTCGGACATGCTTACCTGTCCAGTAATCTCCGAAGACGAAATACTATCAGTCGCCTCGGCAGCCACAGTTAACATTTTCCTATTAGATAAATTTTTAAAAATTATTTGACCACTTCCCTTAGAATCCAACAAATAAACACATTCTGCTATAACCAACCCCACTAATAAAACCGCCAAAATTCCGGCAAAAAACACCTTTCCAATTTTATTAATCACCTTTTCCATTAATTAGATTCAATTATGCTATCATATTCAGACTTATGAAAACAAATCACCAATTAAAGCAACTTAAGGATAAATCCTTTACCATCGAGCTCACCCTGGGAGCCGAAGAAATTAAAAAAATGTACCAACATGTTTTAGGGGAAATTCAGGAAAACTTTGAACAAAAAGGTTTTCGCAAAGGTAAAGCTCCTCTTGATGTTGTTGAACAAAATATCTCTCCTCAGGCAGTTATTGAAGAAGTTTTAAACCATCTTTTACCCAAAGCTTACAAGGAAATCATTGACGAACACCAACTTAAACCAGTTACCGAACCCACCATAAAAATAATTACCGAAAAATTATCTTTAGACAGTGACTGGGTTCTAGAACTTGAAAGTGCCGAACTTCCGGACGTATCTATTGACCCTAAATTTTTTACCGAAATTAAGAAACTAAATAAAGAAGTAAAGATTGAGAAAAAAGAAAAAATTGACCGTATTGTCGCCGAAATTATAAAATATACTAAAATCGAACTTCCTTCTGTTCTTTTAAACAACGACGTCAATCGCCGTCTTTCTGACCTAGTCGAACAACTTCAGTCGGCCAAACTTACTATTGATCAATATTTAACCAATAAAAAAACCACTCTCCCAGAATATCGAAAAGATTTAGAAAAACAAATAAACAATGATTGGGCTCTAAATTTGGCTATTAACCAAATTGCTATTGATCAAAAAATAAAGGTTGAAGAGGCGGAAATCAAAGATGTATTTTCCAAAACTCCCGAGCTTAAAAATGACCCCAACTTGGTCTATTTCTTACTAACTCAGCAAAAGGTCCTCGATTACCTACAAAGTATCTCATAATTCTGTTATAATTCCCTCACTATGGCAGGTGGGGGACTTAATGGAAAATTCGATCCCAAGAAAAACAACCTCTTTAAGAGCGGCAATAGTAGTGAAGTTTTAAAAGACTCTCAAAACAATTCCGCTCCTCAAAAGTTCTCCTTAAGTGGCCTGCTAGGGCTAAATCAAACCGTCGAAATCAACAAAAGTTCCCAAAAAACTGAAAATTGGGGTAAAGAATTTTTTAGTAACATTAATATTGTCCAAGAACAGGAAAAAGTCCTCTTTGATCAACACCAAAAGGAATTAGAAAAAGCCATTAGCGAACTACAAGAGGAAATAAAAAAATTAGTCCACGCAACTGATAATTTAGAAAAAGATGTTCAGAATATTCCTCAGCAAAATATTCCCGAAGCCTCAGAATATCAGATTAATTTCTTGATTCGAATTAAAAACTTTATTGCCAATTTTCGAAAAAATGTTAACGAAGCCAGTGTTTGGTTAGAATCATTTGCCAGTAAAAAGAAAAAAAGAAACTACTTCTGGAACACTGCTAAAGATAAAAAGAAGGGTGGTGATCAGTATTTAATGAGCAATGAACACTCCGCCGCTCGAAGTGTCAACTAATTATAATGGCTACTATCGCCGAAATTTGTTTACCGCCACATTTACGTTCTGAACCTGAATTTTCCAAATTTTTTAGAGCAAATATTGTCGCCCTTTGTCCAAACGAAACTACTATTGAAACCAAAACAGAAGTTGTTAGCCACCTCCAAGAGTCAATTTTAAAAAAAATTAATATTTATTGCTGTTGTCCAATTTGCCGACAAAGTTTACAAATCAATCCCGATAAAATTAGATTTTCTGATATAATTCTCTAATCTGAATCTATAGCTCAGTTGGTTAGAGCGCTTCATTGACATTGAAGAGGTCAGAGGTTCGAGTCCTCTTAGATTCAC
>CAZKWZ010000021.1:0-13282 GCA_964556795.1 uncultured Gammaproteobacteria bacterium
ATAACCCGACCATTATTTCCGGGATAGGAAAAGGCAACATTTTTAAAACTTAGGTTTCCCCGGGGCTGAGAAATGGTGGTGGGTGAAACCGGATCTTTAACCTGAGTATCATTGTCAAGAATGCCAAAATATTTTTCCAAGTCGGTAATGGATTTGGCAATATCACGGATCCTAAAAAAGAGATTGAAGAACTGGTAATAAAAACTGGTGATAAAACCGGCGACCATGACCAAATCCCCCAAGGAAAAACCGTGGTTAACCCGGTTAATAGCTAGCCAGAGGATAAAAAGCATCCCCAAACCAGAGATGGTACCAATACAAATATCCATGAGACGAAAGGAATTGGAAAAATTCCAAAGTTTTTGGAGCCAATCCTGAAATTTGTTGTTTAAACGGGTTTGTTCTTTTTCTTCGGCGGCAAAAAATTTAACTGTTTCATAGTTGATAAGAGAATCGGTGATGATCCCCGAGAGTTCGTCCTCGACATCATTAAACTCTTTTCGGTATTTTAAATTAATTTTTATAAGCCACCAGATCAAAAAAAGATTGGCAATAAAAAGGATCAATAGTGAAATGGCAATTGTGGTATCCGCTTTAAACAAAAATAAAAGAGTGACCACAAGAGAGATCAAAACCCGAAACAGATCACCATGGATACTGTCAAAAATACTAAAGACAGCCCCATCACCACGGCGAAAAGCACTGATAAGTGAACCGGTACTTTTGTTGACATGATAGGCAAAATCTAAATCCATGACCTTTTTGAAAACCATTTCTCTGATCTTTTTGGAAAAGGGAAGGATGACCCGATCGCCAAGATAACGGGCCAGAGCAGAGATCAAGTTTGCCCCAACGGTAGAGACTCCAAATAAAATCAAAAAAATAAAAACTTGTTGAAAATCGTTGTTGGTGACATTGTCTAAAATTCCTTTTAGCCAATAAGGACGGACGGTCTCTAAAACCACAGTAATAGCCGAGACTCCCAAAAAAAGGAACATCTGCCATTTATATTTGGCCAAAAATTTATAGAAACGAAAAAGGGATTTCATGCAAATTTATTGTATTACATTGAAAAAAAATATCCAGGGCCAATTTACCTAAAGATAGGATTATTTGTCCGAGGAAGTGAGGAAAAGATTCCTTTGACGTCAGTAGAGTTGACGCCCGAGCTACAAGTCATCAGATCAAAATGGAGAGAAGAATGCTCCGGCCAGGTATGAACAATGAGATGTGATTGGGATAAAATGTAAACCTTGGTGAGACCACCATATTTAGGAAAAAGATGCTGCGCACTGGAAACGACATTGAGTTTTAAAGATTTGACAATGATATCAACCAAGGAATCAATATATTTTTCGTCAACTTTTTGAGATTTTTGAACAGTAAGTTCGATTTCCCAATGGTTATAAAAGGGAAATTTTGGAGCCATTTTATTTTTTTCGTAAGTATAGATTTTGTCGTATGACTGGTTAATAGTTTTGGTCTGTGGAGTCCAGTCAAGTAAATAAAGTGAGGAGCGGGAACCGATACTCTGGGCCCCGTGATACCGATTAAATTGAAAATATTTGGCATGAAGTAAAAAACCAAAATCGGAGAGATTTTTTTGAATGACAACTTCCCTCTCCCGAGCCCGATCGGAGTTGCCATAGCAAAGATACAGACGGGAAGTAAATTGGGGAATCAGAAGTTCGACGGCACGATTAACAAAAAGATTGATACCATTGGGTGTATAGGGAGGATCGGTAAAAACAGTGTCAAAGGTATGAAGATAAATTTTGTCAAAGTCAGTTAATAAATCCTGTTTAACAACTTCAATGTTTAAGTTGTTTTCAGTAGAAAACTTTCTAATTATTTCAATTAAACGATTGTCGACCTCAAAAACGGTAATTGACTTGGCCTGACCGGTAAGGGCAACAGAGATGGAAGTGAAATCATCATCACCAAGAAAAGCAATGTTTCGATTATAGATATCACCCATAGTAGCCATTTTTTTGGCTCGACGATAAGTAGTATTTTTGGTGGCATAAAATTGATCAAGCTTTCTATCGGGAATTGGGCGAAGTGATAATGCCGAATAAAGTCGAGATTTCAGATTTAAGAACCCGGAATTTTTAATATGATTAATTTTTTTTAAGGAATCGCTAAGTATGTCTTCACGAAGTTCCGGTTTCACAGATAAAAAACGAGACGGCGGAGATAAAATGTTTGAATAATTCCTTAAAATTGAATAAAGATGGGTTTGAGGGAGACCGGTTTTTTGAATTAAGGCCTGAGTGGTAATTTTGGGATTTTGGGAAAGGTAGTTTAGAAGCTTGGCAAGATCCAAATCACGGAGATCAAAGTTCATAGATGAATTATATCGCAAAAAGTTAATTTGCCCAAGTATATGGGAAAATATTTACCATTTCTCCGGAGAAATAAAACTCATAAGCCAAACGGCCAAAGGTATAGTTGGTCTGATCAATTTTGACTGTAGACCCACCAACCTGAGGATTGGCATTGGGTTTGGACTGGGGGAAACCAACATTAAAGAGGGTTCCTAAAATTTCGGGACGGTGAGAGATATCATAACCGGCCTTTTGCCATTGAGTCAGCATTTGTTTGAGATAAAGAGCGCCGTAAAGATAATTGTAGTAATGATCATATTTAGTCAAACGTTGATACCTGGCAGCAGAAATATCCTCAGTATCACTGGGATAATCAAGAACATTGGCTAATTCAGGACCAAGATAATAAGGAGAATTAGGGTCTTTTAAGTGGTTTTCTACGGCAGTAGCAGTTTCCTCCTTGATGGACATAACTCCCAGGGAAATTTTATTGGAATTGGCAAGAATTTTAAGTGGCTCAAAATATTTTTTATAGAGTTCGCGCTGGGAGTAAAAAAGACGAAGTTGTTCGACCATCAGAGAAGAGACAATGAGACGCGGTTCAATTTTGGCCACAGAAGCGGCTTTATTGATAATATTTTGATCTTTGGTAATTGAGGCGGCGACGTCAGCCCATTCTTTTTTGTCCGGCCAATCAAAAATATTTTTACTGTTTAGATATTGGACTTGGGAGCTAATGGTGTCAAAATTGACGGTTTCGGGGATAAAAGATTCTATACATTTTTTAAGATTTTGATTAAATTCTTCCTGATTACTAAGATGGGTTTCGACAGCAAAAATCATTTTAGAAACAATGTCATCAGAGTCAGTTTGGTTTTGAACAGCAAGAATTTTTTTTACATTTTCCGGAGCGATATAACTAAGCTCATTAAGAGAACAAAGATTGTTTATTTTTAACTCCCGACTCTGGGTTAAAGCTTTGATTTGTTCATCAAGAGATGACAACTCGGTACCGGAGGGAGAGGCCTCGCTACTCATGGCCATAACGGAATCATTTTGGGACTGGAATTGTTGACTGAGGTTATCAACTGTTCCGGAGACATTGGTGATTTTTAGTCTGATGGCAAAAAAAACTCCCACAAAAACTAAGCCAATAGCGGCAAACAAATTTACTAGAATAAGATAGGTTACTTTTATATATTTGGGGATTTTTTTACGTCGGACCATGAATTACCTAGTATATCTCACCAAGCTATCGAATCGGCAGTGGAAATGAGGTAGCGCAGGAGGAAAAAGGCACAAAAAAGAGCCAAACATAACAGCATCTTTACCCAATGATGTTGAATAGCTCTCATAACCATATTAAACACGAATAAAACCCGAATGTCAAGCTTGTGCTAAAATTCAAGTAATTAATAATTTTTTTATTAACATGAAAAAATTTCTCCCAGTAGTTTTGTTGATAGCAACATTAGCATTATCGGCCTGTGGAACTGCAAATAATCAAAACACAACCTCTACTAATCCGGAAAAAGAAAGGACCAATACTCAAGAGAATGGAACGGAAACAAGTTTAAAATCTATCAAAGATTTATTAACACTAGGGACGACACAAAAATGTACCTTTGAATCCAAAGATAAAGAGGTCACTACTACCAGTGAAATAATTGTCAGCGGTAAAAAGTTTAAGCAAGTAACCGAGGTAAAAGATGAAGAAGGAACCATGAAAGTTTATGGGATTAGTGATGGTACATATTTTTATTCCTGGAATGACAAAATTAAGGGAAATGGAATGAAAATGAAAATGGAAGAGATTGAAAATAGTGATAAAAACAACCCAAGTAGCGGCGAGGCAGCCAATACCGAGGGACAGCAACAGGTGGATATAAACAAAGCCTACAACTACAAATGCACTCCAGCAACATTGAGTGAAAGTGATTTGGCATTGCCCAGTGATGTTAAATTCACCGATTTTACTGAATTTTTAAAAGGGATACAAAGCGGAAATGTTGAAGACTACAAAAAATTAATCCCCAGCCAAGGGGAATAATCACATTTTTCCGGTTGCAAAAATTAAACAAGTAGCAGTACCTTTGACGGCGATACCAACGTGATCCCATTTGGAATCGAGTTGATTTTTGTTGTGAGGTTCATCGCCAGCATAAATCCATTCAATCAGGTGGACTCCGTTGAGACGGTAACCAATACTGATATTTTCTCCGAGATAGCTGAAACCAAGTTTTTTAAAACCATCTTCGTGGTTTAAAAAATTTTCAAAGCCGACATGGGAATCAATATTGCCAATTCTATTAAAATAATCAACCCGAGACTGGGCGTAAGCAGTAAGCTTGGAGTCGAGAGTCAGAACCTGAGAAGAATAACGGTGGCGATATTCGTTTAAGGCGGAAAGAATTTCTGAGGGGGTGGCCATGTATTTATCTTCACCAATTTTCATAGTCCAGGTATGCTCCCCTGTTTGTTTAGCAACACCCCAGGGGCCGGAATCGGTAGGAATGGGACTGGGAATTTTAGTAGGCCTAGGGAGAGGTTTTTTGGTAGGAGTAAGCGAAATAATAGCGGGAGTGGAAGCAGGAGTGAAGGTGGTAATGGTGGTATGTTTAATATCCTGTGGGCCAGGGCGAAGTAGATTTAAAAAAGAAAGGAGTAAAAGATAAATTTCGGATAGGAGCTCCATTAATCTTTGATAAAGCGGTGAAATAAATAATAGAACATCAAAAAAAGACTGAGTAAAAAGAGAGGGAAAATTTCGGCTAAATATCTTTCAATGGTGAGATAGGTAAAACAGGTATAGGAGTACATTAAAAAGGCACTTAGAGCGGTGTAAAAAGCCATAAAGCCTAGAGGTTTTTTCCAAAAAGTTTTTTTATCCCGGAAAAAGAAAAATAGAAAAATTATTAAAATCGGAGTGTAGATTTCATTAAAATATATATAAAATTCGTCAAAAAATTCATTTTTAAATACTAGACTGCTGGTATTTTTGGCGGTAATAACCTGATAATAATATTTATTAACGACGGGGATATGTCGGTCAAGATAGACTGGATCCTCAACAAAATTATTTTCAATTTTTAAATAGATAAGTCGAGGAACAATGGGTTCGTCATATAAAAACATTTGCGAATTGAAGGGTAAATAGGCAGTCCAAATTTGGATAATATATTTTCTGATATAGTCTATAGGATAGGCAAATAATGATTTGTAAAGATAATATTTCCGGAGCTCATAAAACTCAGATTGAGGTTGGACAGTACCAAGCTGAAGATTGAAATTGGGGGTTAAATCAAAGTAAACATGATCTAAATTTTGAATAATTTGAACACCATGCTCAGGGTAATAATCTTTAATTTTGGTATTGTAAAAATCCAAATGCATTTTTAAAACTTTTTTGGAATATTTAGTGAAATTGGGATTTTCGTAATCACTTTTAATCAATTTAATAATTGAATCTTGGTTGCGCCAAAAAAGACCGTTGTAAGCCCAAACAGTATGGTTGTTCCATAAATCCAAGGGAGCTTTGGAAATAGTCAGCCGCTGAAGGGAAAAATAAAAGACAAAAAATAAGGTCAGAGGTAAAAAAAGATAACGAAAAAGAGGTAAAATTTTTTGGCCTTTTCGGGAAAATATTAACAGTAAAACCAGGATGAGATTTAAGATGGTAATACCCAAAAATTTATCCTGATAATAAGAAACAAAACAGCTTACAAACACAAATATTCCTAAACGATAATTAATTTTGGGAAAGGTTTTAAAAATGTTAAATAAAAGAAAAACCAGGAGCAGTTGGAAAAAGTGAGAAAATATTTCCGGGCGAATACAGCGTTCAAAATCAATTTTGTAGGTCGAAAAAATAAAAGTAGCAAAAATTATGATACCCAAAATATAGCGGTATAAGGTGGTAGATTTTTTGGAAATGAAGGTAATTTTTTCAAATAAATAGACTAAAAAAAGAGAGGTGGCGAGGCCTAAAAACACCTGGAGATAAGTGATGGCCGTAAAGCTTTGGGTGATATAGGTGGTGACAAAGAATATCAGCGGATATAGAGGTAAACGGTAAGTCTGGTGAAAACCAGTACCTTTGAAAAAGTTAATAGTGGGACAGTAATAGCAGTCGACAATATCGTAAGGAACAAAGGGTAAAAGAAAACGCTGGTAGATGGCGATCAAAAGAAGGATAAATATTATTACAATAAACAGATATTTAAATAGGCGTTTTAGGTTCATAAAGATGGTCTAGTGACTATATTATGACAGAGAATAAAAGATGAGATCTGTAATAAAAAACAAAGGATTTCGTATTACTTAGTAGACAATGTTGTTTTAGATCGAGGGTTGTCTTTTTACTCTTTCCCTCCCAGGCCGCGATGAGCGGCCTTTTTTTATATTAGAAAATCATAGCTTTCAGTTAAAATTCAGATTTTATTCATAGACTAGTCCACAATATGAAAAAAAATCTTAATATTGCATTAGGAACCTTGTTGATATCATCCTCTATTTTTGCGATTTATGAGATAAAAAATATTTCCAAAGATGCGATAAATAGCGAGGTCTTTGATAACAGTACGACCGGTGGTCAAAGTACTAATAAAGATGAGATCGCCAACAATGTCGTGGCTCAAAGATTGACCATTTTAGGAAACAGATGCCGGGGTTGCGGAAAATGTGTGCGGATCGACCCGGAACATTTTGAGATATCCGGGAGAGTGGCGAGGGTGATCTCGTCAACAAACTTAAACTCAGCGGCTTTAAAACTAGCGATTAATAATTGTCCGGCCGGGGCGATAAATTTAAATTAATGAATGATTATCATTTTTTCCTAATCATTGGTCTGGTGGTCATCCCCTATCTTTACAGTCTATATCTGGTAAAAAGAGGTAAGGTGGAATTGTTCAAACAGAAACAGTTTTGGAATATCGTATTGCTAGGCAGTTTTCTGATCTCGGGAATTTTAGGATTAATCTTGGCTTTTTGTATCGACCAAAAGCTATCCATAGATTGGTACCGACCGATGTTGTGGTGGCACGTAGAAACAGGAATATGTATGGCAACGATCGCGATATTTCACACTCTGTGGCACTTTGGTTATTACAAAACGGCCTTAGGGAAAAAATAATTATTTTTTCTCTTTGGGTAGACTCTGACAGGCAACTCCATTGTTGTCACCATCAAGACGGTTGACGTCTTTGTTGGGACCACCGGCCTTGACAAAAAATCTTTGGGCGGCGTCTTGGGTCTTGAAATCGTCGCAATTGTATTCATCGGTAGCCTTGCCACCGGAGGTGACAACATTACCCTCGATATCGCGCATGACCTTGGCCTCCTGGGGAGTGGAACCGGATAATAATTTACCGAGATCCCAGTCGTTGTTGCAGGATTCTAAACCAAAGGCGGCGGCTAAGAGAGCTAAGACCGCCATCAAGATCGGACGAGCGACCTTTTTGGAACTATCACTGGCATTGGAAAGAACTTTAAGCTTGGGGATGGCCATATTTTTAATATAGGGAATACAACAAATAAGCGACCACAATGATCAAAAAGGCGATGAGAAGCAAACGAAATTTTTTGTTTCCTCTTAAATTAGTCATAAATAATTCTAGCAAAAATGGGGTTAGTGAGCAAATTTACTAAAGAGAGAGCTGATATTCAAAGGTATAGCCCAAGGTGGCGGCCAAAGCCTCGACCTTTTTTCTAATATCCTGGTGATCAAACTTAAATTGATATTTTTGACTGAAATAAAGGGATTGTTCCTCGATACCACTAGCCGGGGCATGACTCAGATCGGATTTGTTTTCTAAGAGAGATTCGGAAAATTTTAAATGTTTTAGTTGATCGTCAACTTTCATGCGGGCCCGATAATTTAGTTTACTTTTGGAAAAAAGAAAATTTTTCTCAGCTAAAAGGGCAGAACATTCCCAAATATCACCACAAAGATTCCACTGGCAGGCATAAATCCCCAGAGCCTTCATAACTTCTTTGATCATCTAAAAGTATTATAAACCCTTAAAAAGCGAGGGCAAGATATCTTGATAATAAAGCAAAATGATATGATATTGATATAGTCGAAGCGAAGAAATATCCTATTGGCATTGAGCATTCCCGAGAAGGAAAAGAATATTTTCCTATCAGTTCCCGCTTCGTGACAATGGCAAATGTCCCAATATATGTCAGGAGTGATAGTGGAAATTTTCCCCTACTGACCAAAGATCCTCAAGGAGTTAATTTAGCAAAAATTTTGGAGGAAAAGAAATTCGGACAATTGTATATCGATGCGGCCGATAAAAAGGAATTTTATGAGGGTCGGGCCAAAAATTATCTTGATCACCTGCAACAAAAATTGGATGACCAAAATATCCAGACCAGTGAATTGGCCACTTTGGTGATCGACTGGGTAGATATGTCACTCGGAGAGATGATAATCAACGATAGTAATCAGGCAGCCAGACATTTAAAGAGATTCGTTCGGCAAATGTTGACCGGTCTTGCCGGGGGAAGACTAAATGATCTAATGACCGAGATTGGAAAATTTGATTACTCGACCGCTCAGCACGCAATGGAAACGATGATCCTAACCCTAAATTATTTTGATAGTTTACCGGAGAGAAATAATCGTCTAAACGAGGTGGGAGCAATGGCGGCCTTACTTCATGACGTGGGAAAACAGGCAATAGATACCAAAATACTCAATAAAAATGGACCGTTAACACCGGAGGAATATGAAATTGTTAAAAAACACCCGGAACTAGGTAGAGAAATTTTGACGACGATCGATTTTCAGGCCCTGGGATTTAATCAGGATGAAGAAAAAATGATAAAAGACGCTGAATATGAACACCAAGAGCGGGAAGACGGCTCCGGCTACCCACTAGGGAAAAAGAGCGAAGAAATAAGTAAATATGGACAAATTTTGGCAGTTATCGATGTTTTTTCGGCGGTCAGATCATCGACCAGAGCGTATCGGGAAGCCTTGTCTCAGGAGCAGGCCATACAATTGATCAGGGATCAAACTCAGCCACCGGCAAAATTAAATAAATATTACGTCGAGGCATTTATCCGATCCCTAGGCAAGCTAGAATCATAGAATGTGTCTGAAGTTCTCGGAGACGAAGGGATCCAGCTGCGAACAATCTTTATAGTAGGCCTCGGCAGAAGCCATACAACCGCCACGACAAAAATTTTTTTGTTCACGACAACCTTGACATTTTTGGGGGGAGGAAGCGGAATATTGCTTAAACTTTTCTGAAGTCAATAAATCTTTGACACTACTTTCAAGCAGGTTTCCAAGAATTAAAGAACTATGATTGCAGGGACGTAAATTTCCAGCTGGGTCAATGGCGTAATAGGGGTTTGGTCCCCCAATTTGGCACTGGGAAAAAATCATTTTTTCATATTTTTTTGGATCTAGGATACAGGGGGGCAAGGGAATACCAGAGTTGATGTTTATTTCGTATTCTTTGGCAAGATTGTTTAGTTCACTATAGGCAATGTCAAGTTCTTCTAGTGAGGGAAAAAGCTCATTTTTGTACCGAATACCCATACCACCAATATTAAAACGGTTGCATAGTATTGAGTCGGCACCAAGTGCAATGGCAATTTCGGCGGTGGCTTTGGTATCAAAAATGTTTTGCTTGGTTAAAACCATAACCACAGCAAGGGAGGCACCTTGTTTTTTTATTTCGGAAATATTATCGATAACTTTTTGCCAAGCTCCCGGATTTCTAGTTAACTCATCGTGGATTTTTGGAGATGAACTAAGTAAAGGCAGCTCAAACATATCAACACCACCGGCATGACATTTTTTTATTAACTCTCGATTAAGCAAGGTACCATTGGTAATTAAGTTGACAAAGAGGTGGTGTTTTTTTAGATGAGCCAATATTTCAAAAAAATCTTTTCTTGTCAGCGGCTCTCCACCAGATAAACCGACAACTTGGGGCTTGGTTTCAAGAATAATTTTGTCAATAATTGTCTGCCATTGACTAGAACTTAATTCTTCGCAGGGATAGTGGGTGTCGGCCTTCCAGACGTTATAACAATACTTACAATTGTTGTTACAGACTTTGGTCAGCTCTAAAATATAAGATAAATTTCCCATCATAAAGAATTTTTGGTGTTTTTGGGGAGTTTACCTTCGGCAATAAGTCGATTTAGTAGCTTTGATTTTTTAAAAGTTTGAGCGTCTTTTGGTAAATACTTGTTTAAAGCTGGAATAGTATCGAGAAATAAAATGACGACAAATATTAAAAAGGCGGGGATAAAAAAAGTTAAAGCAAAACTGATGCCGATAAATTTTTTACTTTTGAAAAACATTAAAAAATATCCAAGAGAGGTCGAAAGACAAATAATAATAAATTCAATAATAAAAAGCGAGAAATAAGTCCAAAGGTTAAAATCAAAATTGTCTTTGACGATTAGGACAAGGAAGGAAATGGCGGAAAAAATGAGTGAGAGAAAGATAATTCTAATAAAGGCTTTATATATCGCGTAAAGAGCAGAAAATGAAGCTCTTTTTGCTAAATTTAGACTAGAAATGATAGAAAAATAGATAGCACTAAGTGGAGAAAGAATGAGTGTTATTATCTGAGCGAGAGTATTTTCTAAGGCGATTGAGACATTGAAAAGAATATCGGAAAATGAATTTGGAACTTTGGGGGTGGTGGGAACGGTGTAATAACACATAACTTGGGAGACTGGATTTATACTGGCAGCATAAGTTGTCTTGACAATTTTTTGAAATATAGAATTGACAATATTCATGGTTTTTTCAAATAAATATTAAAATAATTCTAACACTTATATTGGTACTTATTTTTTACCATTTAGTTTTGAAAGATCCTTGGCTTGACCGTTTTCTGTAAACTCGACCCACCACCATTCTTGGGGATTGCTGTCCTTCATTTGAAGAGCTAGGGTCTTGGCTGACTGGGTGCGAAGATGGGGAACGCGATCCTTATAGTCCCCTTCAAACCAAATTTTGGCCATATTGTTTCCCTGCCACATGAGATACCACTCCTGATACATTTGCTCGAGGGAATCAGCATCTTTGGCGCATTTGGAAACTAGGGTATCGCGATCTTCGTATTCGGCAACAAGCTTTTTTAAATCAGCCGCAAAGGGAAGATTTTTAAATTGATCATCGACGGCCTTGGCCTCGTCAGGTTCACAATAATGTTTGGCAATAAAATCCATATCACCGGTCCGGGCCTCAGGCAGGTCATGAAAAGAGGCCATGGCCATGGCCTTGAGACCATCCTCATGACCAAGCTTTTCCATCCGTGTCAAACAGTAGGCAATGATGGCGGTGTGGTGACTATGCGAGGCAACAGTATCAAAGGTATTTCCAAGAGATCTCTTGTGACTACGGGGAAAATTCATCAGGGTCCCCGCTTGTTCGATCAGGAAAAGTATGTGTTTCTTCATATTTCTTTGTCCTTTAAAAATTCGGTATAAAGCTTGTCGGCAGAGTCGATGTGTCCGGCTAGCCAGGTCGAAGCAAAATCAACCAATTCTTTGACAAAAATAACTAAATCAGTATCGGCAGTCATACATTTTTCAACCGATTCTTGAACTTTTTTACGAAGAATATTGTGAGCCAAGATATGAGAATCGATACCGGGATAGGCATATTTTTTGAAAGCATCTTCTTCGGAAGACAAATGATAGGAAGAATAGTTTGCTAATTCCATAATTTGGGAAAAAAGCTGGTCACGATCGACATCTTTTTGGTCGATCAAATCATAAATTTTGTTGGCAATAGAAAAATATTGTTGATGTTGTTCATCAAACTTTTTAATGCCAACACTATGACCGGGTGTCCATATAAACTTCATGGTTTATGATAGCATTTTGACCAACGGTATCAAAAAAGAATGTGTTTTTTTCACAAGGAAGTATAATTCTAGAGATTAGGCAGTTTCCTTGACAGCAATATTTTTGTCTGTGGGACAGGAAAATAATTTAACCTGATATCTGTCCTGGAGAGAACGGATAAACTGGTGAGTCTCCAGAGCGTTTATACCGACTTGTTGGTGATAGGACATTCCCGGACGAATTTTTCCACGAATTTGATTCATAAGTTTTTCTTCCCAACTTTGAATATTTTTTTGAAGAGTGGCGTCGTCCCACTGAGGAGTATTGGGACTTCGAAAATAAACAGATTTTATTTCCGGGGTAATAACAAAAAGCATAGGAGCAATACCAATAGAACTGACGCTACTAAAGAGAGGGGTGAAGTCTCTAGGTGAAGGCGGAAGATCGTGAACACCGTGACTATGGATAACGCCACCAAAAAAGCGATCCTGCTGCATATGACGGGGTAAACTCATCCACAAGGGATTTCTTTTGGCATGAATATTGGCGCGAGTTTTTTGACCGGATTCATCTTTGACACCGACCGAGTCCTCGGATTGGAGCAAGAGTTTACCGTCTGGGGTGATGTAGATCATTCGACCACGTTCTAAACCCTGAGGATCACGGAGACTTCTGTCCAGCAAATTATCGGCCTCCTGGCCTAAAACCCCTAAATTTATTTTAGGAATATCTCCGGGGAGAGAAACATTGGGAGACAAAGTAGATTTGATCAATACCTCTTTTAAGGTAGGAAGTGGTTGTATGGTCTCATGAAATTCTCCTGGCATATGAGCTATTGTATAGCAGAAGAAAGAGATGTGGTCAAAGCAATTCTTTATTTAAAAAATAATATTTTTAATAAAAATACCACTCGACTGAGAGGTATAAAGATTATCAATCCTTCTTTAAAGGGAGAGAAAAGGGAAAATATTTTATTAGCTGGTAAGCTCTTCCAAACCGGGGATGGTCTTGGGGGTCTCGGGAGCGGTGACCTTGGTCTTTTGCGATTCGATCAGTTTAAAGCGGGCGCTTTTTTTATCCCATTCGTAGATGTCTTTGACACTACTTGATTCGGTGAAATATTTTTCGAT
>CAZKWZ010000022.1:0-13021 GCA_964556795.1 uncultured Gammaproteobacteria bacterium
CCGGTAAAAATTCATATATCCCTTTATCGAGACTAAAATCACTCATTTCCAATTTCCTAACCGCATTTGGAGATCTCACTTCAAGCAACACCAGTGTGGCTACCGATCCGGAAATATTCGTAACTTTAGGTCCATTTTCCACAACATTATCTTTTCTCGAAAACGTTACCGCATAGTAATAACCAAAAGCAGCATTTTGCGGAACATTGATATTCATCGTTACTGTCTTCCACTCATTGGGTGCTAGGGTAAAATTATTCGGAGAAAAAGTTACCCAATCAAAATAGTCATCTCCTGCCTCTCTATCCAATAACTTTGGTTTACCCTCGGCTCCATAAGCTCCAAATTTCATCAAGGCCACCTGAATTGTTTCCGATTCATTTCCACCATTTTTTATTTTTAATTGCGCCGATACAGTACTTCCCGGATCAGTTGTCAAACTAATTGGTAGGGGAGAGGTAGTTAAATTAAGGCCTCCAACTGCCATGGACATTACTGGAAAAACCATCAACACCGCCACTAAAAACAGCAGGGTTTTTACAATTAATTTCATTCTAAATTAAAAATTTCCGGCACCGACCAATGTCAAAGTATCTGTATAATCACCGGCCGCAGCCTTAGTTGCCACAATTGTCGCCCTGGATCTTAAAGTAATGACATCACCATCCGTTGTCCCTGTTCTGGCCGCAAAAGTTTGAAAACTAGAACTCAATGTACCACCCTGAGTCGCACCACCAGTGTAACCCGGATCAGAAGTCAAAGTCCCGGTTCCACTACCTGTTGTAGTCACTGTAGAATTTAAGACATAACAATCAGTATTAACCTGGCAAGTACTTGGAGTTCCCACACTACCGGTTGTTCCGATGCTCTGACCGGAAGTCACCGAGGTTAGAGCTTGGTTTGCACTCTTTACCCAACCAGTCCAACCTTTGGCTGCATTTGTGGTTACAGTTACTGTTTGTCCATTGGTTGAAACCACCGAAGAGCTACTTAAATCTGTTGTAAAAGTATCCGTATTTCCCGACAAAATAAAGGTAAAAATTGGTGGCACACTAGCCGTAATAACTATCTGATCATCCGTCATAAAGTAATTTGCCACCTTAGTTTCATCAATAGTGGCACTAGTTCCGGCCGCCAAAGTTCGAATCGTATTAACCAATTGACCTGCTGCCGCTGGAGTTGATACTCCGGTAGCAATATTAAAACCATAAGTCGTTCCGATTGTTAGAGCAGTTACTCCACTGACTGTAATCGAAGTTCCACTTCCGGCGACTGTAAAGGTTCCGGGTAAAGCTGTTATTCCAGCTGGTAAACCAGTTGTATTTACCGTTGGCACCGCTGCCACCGTAACTCCGGTTCCAAAAATAAGTTTTACTGCAGCCACAGTTCCTGCTCCAGCCGGAACAAAGGTTACCAACATACTAGTTGGAGTTGAGGTTTTCATCCTATCAAAACGTAAAGTAGCTCGAGAAAAATTTCCTGCCATTACTATAGGAACAACTATTTTAAGAGATACTGCTACTAAAACTACCAAAGACAACAAAAACTCCCATATGTTGATACGTCTCATACTTTTTATTATAGATTTCACCCTGTAAAAGTATTGAGTTTTAGACTAAAAATGTCAAGTATTAAAAGTTACCGGAGGCGATAACCGTTAAAGTTTCACTAAAATCACCGGCTGCGGGGGTATTATTACTCGATTTGGCTTTAACTACAAATGAGCCTCTACCTGAAGTAATTGGTCCTAATGAATCAAAAATATTTCTGACAGTAGTATCTTCTTTTCCTACATTATTACCACTACCGGAAAACCCAACCGAAGCCACCAGAGGTCCACCACTAGTTTGCCCAACACTCAGGCTTTGTAATCCAAAACCGGAACTAATTACCGACAAATCGGCTGTAGTTGCCCCAATACTTGCCCCAGCCGAGACACTAAATAAACCGGCATTTTGACCATAGACAAAGACACTCCCTCCACTAGCCGCATTAGTATCCAAATCCACCCAAATTCTACTATTGCTAGTCACCACATTTCCCACAATCAAATCTCCCATTTCAACGATATATGGTGGTGCCGTCTTTTGATCAGTAGGGGAGACATCTATATCAAAAGTCAGTCGTGGTTGATCTGTCGATGCTACCGCCACTGGTCCCCAGGCACTTTCTGTAAATGCTCCCTGCATTGCCCTTACCTTTACTGAATAGCTAGTCCCGGGATTCAATCCCACCACAGAAATTCCACTGCCTCCACCCCACTGGCTATAAGTCAAATAATCAGTCAACGCCAAAGTTCCTCCTATCGTAAAATCGTTTTTTACATATTGTGTCGTCGCAAAACTATCCGAACTAATCGCTACTGCAAATTTAGTATCACTGGGATTATCTGAATTATTTATCACTAAATGCAACTGATTATAAACACCATTAATGTTTTCCCAAGTAGGAGCCCCGGGGACCGCACTTTGCCTCTGAAAAGCCAGTCCTGCTCCTAAATTAAAATTGGATCCTGTCGACATGTTATTCGTAATTTCACCCATCCTTCCCTGAATTCTATAATTCGTTCCATTACTTTGATTGCCACCGCCTCCAAAAGAGAATCCTTCTAGTCGATAAGAATTTCCCACCGGAAATGCTAAAAAAATGAAACTCAAACCTGATAAATATTTAATAAATTTTCCCATTTTTCTTATTAAAAATTATTAGAAAAACTGACCATAGTATGACATTAAATATCGCTATCACCAAAAAATATATCGCTTCAGTACTTATATATTTTATAAAAAAGTAGGAGAGAAATAAGGTTACCATCGCCCAGCTTCCAAATATAATTTTAATCAGTTCACTACCCATTACCGCCAGCCAATTATTTTCATTTACTTCCTTAGTCAGGGGTAACTCAATTAAAAAAGCTTTTATTGATTCCGCCTCAAAATCTCTCATTATTGGAATCTCATAACCATCCTTATTCCAAAATAATTTATAAGAATTTGCCAAAATCAGTTCAATTGTAAAATAACCTCCAACACCACTTTTCACCTCAACCAAATTTTTATTTTCACTTCCATCAATTAAATAAACATCCGCTCCACTTATACCCATATTATTTCGTCCGTCTATAACTCTGCCCCTAATTCCAGATTTTTGATTTCGGTTAAAAATCCTAGACATCAACCATACCGGAACCAACCACCATCTCATCCCAAAATTTTTCTCCAGCAAAATCAATAAAAATATCCCGGACATTCCCATTTGAATCAAGGCTACTAATCTCAAAAACCGTGTCGACTTACCCAATTCTGTAAAATAGTCTCTGTTATATGAAACCGAATCTTTTACCACTCTGTCGTAATATTTGACCAGTTGACTGACCGACAATATTCTTTCTGACATCTTTACTTCCGGATAACCCTCACTCTCACCAATCCCAACTACAAAATCTACCGATTTTGTGGCAAAATTTAAATAATTAACTTCTGCTCGGTATCTTCCCATAGGTAACACTAAATCAGCAATTCCATCAACATTAGTAAAGGTTGGATTTGGAGCCAATTGTCTCGATGGTAGCAATTCATAAATTTTATTATTTTCGTTAAAACGCCATATTTTTACCGATGCCGCCTCCAAAATTTTGTCATTAATATCTATCACCCGAAACGGGGAGACCACCTTTACATACCCAATTATTTCTTCAAATATATTTCCATAAATATCAGTGACCCTAATCAATATTTCGTAAAAACCAAATATATTTGAGGTTTTTAATTGTCCGGAAAATCTCCCACCACCTATTTCCATCATGTCAGTTTCCCCAGACGGGGCTTCAGCTCCAAAAACAGAAGTTATCCCTAAAACATTTGCATTTCTTACAAATATTTTTGCTGTTTTTACTAATTCCGGTTTGATTAAATTAACCTTCACACTATAATTTTGTCGGCTCGGAATTACAAACACATTGTTTTTTACTTCCGCTGTTGTTGCCTGAAATAAAACACTATTTTGAGCCGTAGCAATCAAAGATTCTGGTACTACTGCTACCAACTGATCGGTATTTGTCGTCGTAAAAGTATATATTTCCGATCTAACAATTTCTCCATTTCTACTTGCTTCTACCTGAAAATAATATGTTCTCCCGGGTAATAAGTTTTCAATTTTAATTTTATCTTCTTTTAATTTATTAATCGAAACAATCATCTTACCTAGACCATCAACAGATAGACCATATTTTATCCGTATTTCCTCCGGCTCAACACTAGTTACTACCATAATTTCGGCCATTTCTTTATTAAGAGTAATTATTTGCACCTTTTCTATTTCCAGCATTTTATTAATATTTTCACCTAAAGTTGGCACTATCCCCGCTACATCTACAGTAGGGGATATATACTGATAAAAACGTTCCAAGTTTTTAGTAATTACCGTATTACTCGATATCATTATCGAACTATTTATTTCCAACTTTACCTGACTTAAACCGGTGTAATTGTCGTTTGTTTTTAAACTAAAATAAACTGTCTTTGTCCCTAAATTAGGTGGATAATTACTGATTGTCCAAGTTATCGTTCGGTTAATTGAATCAACCACCGGAGCCACCCCATCATAAGCCTCAGTCGCACTCCCTGGCACATAGTCAAAAATATCCACATTAGGAACAGGACTCCCCGCCACTGTCCCTCGACTCCAACTAGCAGTAATTACAAAATTATTAAGATTTCCGGTCACCAAGGATTTGTAATCAATTTGGAAATCAACTTTTTGATTTTGGCTGAAATTTCCCGTCTGAGCTACACCTAAATTTAATTCCACTTGAGACTGATTCGCCGCCACCACTCCGGTAATTTCCAGCTGATCACTATTTGTCACCGGCAATATCACATCTTTTTGACAATCAATTCCACCTCCAGTTAAAGTTGCCACTTTCCAGCGATAATTGTTGTCAGTCGACAAAACATTATTGCTGATTCCCTCAGTAATATAAAAACCGTAAACTACCCCAGCCACCAAATCACTGCTACCAAAGTCAATTTCTTTACCATTTACTGCCCCTATACTATTTATACCTGGCACAGCGATTACTCCGGAGGGCAAAGCTTCTACACTACTTTTTACACTACCATTTACACTCCAAGCCTGACCAAGTGTTAGTCTTATTCCCGTTTCAACCACCGAATTATCTGTCCTAAATTCCACTAAAACTGGTATCGGCGATTGACCATTCTGACTTCGGTTCAACCTAATTGTAGCTGTGTTTAAATCCGCTGCCAATACCATTCCTGGCATAAGTAACCAACAAAACACCGCCACTAAAAGACGCTTCATTTAATACAGTTTACAATAACTTTGGAATTCTTCTCTCTTTCCTTTATAATCGAGGTCAAGACTTGGGCCATTAGCTTATCTGGCAGAGCATAGCATTCGCATTGCTAAGAGGGCGGTTCGACTCCGCCATGGTCCACCACTTTAGCTTTATTAAATTTTGTGAAACAATCTAGTTATGAATAAAACATTTCAGTACTTATTATTACCGTTACTAGGTTTTATTTTTATCGTTTTTTATCAATATTTTTTCGAACATAAAATTAACTTATTAAAATCTCTGAAATATTTCGCTCTTGGAATTCTGTTGGCCGGAACAATACAATTTATTGTCTATTTATTTCAAACATTTTTTGCCTTATTAAATAATCTTGAACCAATATTTTTTGGCATTGGAACACTATTCATTCCGGTTTGTTTATATTCTAGAAATAAAAAAATTGGATTATTCATTTTTTTGTTAGCATTAACGACTAGCCTACTTTATTTGCTATTCACTGCGGAAATACCCTGCGGTGGCATGACCAAAGATGGAGCTCTTTGGGACGGCACCTGCAAACTCTGGCCAACGATTTTTAGTCGCTAATTCAATAAAGCAACGGCAATTGTCAAATAAGAAGCAAAGCTCACCCACAACAAATAGGGGATTAAAAGATTTCCTGCCGTTTTATTAATTTTTCTAAAATAAATTATATTTCCCAAAATTACCAACCAAAGTACAATTATTTCTACTGCAGCCGCCCCCAACAAATGCCACTTAAAAAATAAAAAGGACCACAGTAAGTTTAATGATAATTGACCTAAAAACCATTTCCAGGCAGTGGATATTTTTTTAGTACCCTTTGACCAAATTAGATAAAAGGATATCCCCATCATTATATATAGTAGTGTCCAGACCGGTCCAAATACCCAATTAGGCGGCAATAAACTCGGTTTATTAATAAAGGCATACCAGGAACTAATTTCTGGAATAGTCGCCCCACCACCAATAGCTCCAATTACCAAAGGTAATAATATCGAAAACAGAATTTTTACAATTTTATTTGTTTTCATAATTAATTCTAACAAATTAGGTAAAATAGCTTATGCGCACCGACAAACCCACCACCGTTGCCGAGACACTCAGTCTCTTTAAAGAAACCTTTGATAAAAGAAAAAAATATATCAAAAATGAATTTCAGGCCTACGGATTAGAATTAGCCACCGAGCTAGGGGATTGGAAAAACAAATCACTTTATATCCGTCTAGCAAAAACTACCGACAGAAAAATCTTGGAAAAAGCCCGCTACTTTGTCAAAGACCATGCCCCGGGACAGGTCAAAAGTCCATCTCGCCTTTTTATGTGGAAACTTAAAGAAATAAAAAAAGACATAGAAATTAACTCTTGACTTATGCAACTTAGTTGCAGATAATAACTCGTGCTTGATTTCCCTTGCCATCATCCCAGTCCAATTCATCACGACTTGATGAAACTTTTTATGGACTCCAAGAAACCAACCTCGGCACCGGAAATTTTAACTATTCTCAAGGACAAACATCCTACTTTAAATAAAAGCACCATTTATCGCCAGTTAGACTTTTTAGTAAAAAAAGAAATCCTAACTGTCTTGGAAATCGATGGATCCAAGCGTTATCAATTAAATCAAAACCATCCTCGGGCGATTTTACTTTGTACTCATTGTAAAAAAATAATTCTTTCCAAAGAAAAAATTACCAGTTCCAAAATTAATAAAATTGCCGCCGACAATAATTTTAAAGTTAACAATTTTTCTCTAATCATTTTTGGACATTGTCAAAAATGCCAAAAAAACAAAATTAAAGAAGCATAATCTAAGCTAAATAAGCTATAATAAAATGTTTATGAAATTTTTTTCAAAATACAAAAATAAACTCATAATTGCCGCCATAGTTTTGCTGGTAGCCTACTTCGGTTACAGTAAAATTCAAGCTCAAAAATATAAAAACCCGGCCATTTTTAACCCTCAAAAAGATACCGTAGTTAATCCTCAAAACAAAACTATAAAATCCGATTTAACCCTGGCTGGTTCTGTCAATGCCAGTGAAATCGCTAATCTACGTTTTCAAAATGCCGGAAAATTAGTTTGGGTAGGAGTAAAAGTAGGGGACCGTGTGAAAAAATATCAAGCCATTGCCTCTCTTGACAAAGAACAATTAAAAAAATCACTTCAAACTCAATTCAATAATTACCGAACCAATTTAAGTCAATTTTGGGATACTCAGGACAAATACAAGGATATGGTTATTTCCGATACCATACAAAGAATCCTTGATAGGACCCAATATTCTCTTGATAATACTGTCATTAATTATGAAATCAGCGATATGGCCATCAAAGAAGCCACTCTGTATTCTCCAATTGCCGGTGTTGTTACTTCTGTTGATCAACCATTAACCGGAACTAACATTACTCCAACCACCGCTTCTTTTACTATTATCAACCCTGAATCCGTATATTTTAAGGCAGAAATTGATCAGGCCGAAGTCCCAAAAATCACCGTTGGTCAAAAAGCAACAGTCCAAATTGACGCTTTTCCCGAAACTTCATTTGATTCAGAAATTACTTATGTTTCTTTTATTCCTGTGGCCGGTCAATCATCTACAGTCTACGAAATTCGTTTTAAACTCCCAGTAGATAATAAAAATATGAGTTACCGTCTTGGTATGGATGGTGATGCTCTTATCACCCTTCAACAACAAGATGAAGCTTTAGTAATTCCTCTTGATGCCCTCAACGATGACAACGGTAAAAGTTTTGTTTGGATAAAAGAAAACGACAAATTATCCAAAAAATATGTCACCACAGGCATTGAAAATGATACCGAAGTTCAAATATTAGAAGGCCTAAATCCCAATGACTCAGTCGTTATCAAAAAAATCTAAAACTGAAATCCCGGTATTAGAACTCAAAAATATCGTTAAAACCTACACCTCCGGCAACACTACATTCAATGCTCTTGATGGAGTTTCTATCTGTATTCATCAGGGTGAATTCGTTTCCATAACCGGTCCTAGCGGTTCCGGAAAATCTACCCTTATGCATATTGTTGGCCTTTTAGATAACCCTACATCTGGTCAAGTTTTACTTGAAGGACAGGATATTTCACATTTAAATGAAGAAGAGTTGGCCAAAACAAGAAATGTTACTTTGGGTTTTGTTTTTCAACAATTCAATCTCTTAGCCAAAACCTCATCTGTAGAAAATGTTTCTTTGCCTCTTTTATATTCTGACGTTCCCAAATCAGAACGTCTACCCCGAGCTATCGAAATGTTAACCAAAGTTGGTCTAGCCGAAAAATTGAAGAATACTCCTGCCCAGCTCTCTGGTGGCCAACAACAACGAGTAGCCATCGCCAGAGCTCTCATAAATAATCCCAAAATTATTATGGCAGATGAACCCACTGGAAATCTTGATTCTAAATCGGGAAAAGAAATTATTGCCCTCTTTCATCAGCTCCATGACGAGGGTCACACCATAATTTTAGTCACTCACGATATGGATTTAGCCAAACAGGCCCAGCGCATAATTATTATTAAGGACGGTAAAGTCACCTCAAACCCATGCTAAAAATTAAACCATCACTTGGCGATCTATTTCAAAGTAGTATTCGGGCTGTTTTAAAGAACAAAAGCCGAACCCTTTTAACCTCTTTAGGAATTATTATCGGAGTTACCTCTGTTATTTTGTTAACTTCTATTGGTAATGGTCTAACAATTTATATTAATCAACAATTTGAAAGTCTTGGTTCCAATTCAATTTTTATCTCCCCGGGAAAAATTTTTAACGATAAAGGAGGATTTAGTAGTGGATCCGGTGGTCGTTTTGTTACTACCAAATTTACATTAACTGACGTCAATAATATAAAACGTAATATTAGGGGAAATACAGTTCTCCCCATGGCTGCCGCCATAGTTGAAATAAAATCAGACAAAATTACCAAAAACGATATTACTCTTGCTGGTTCATCAAATTTGTTAGGCGAAATGTTAAATCGACTTCCCTCAGCTGGAAACGGTCGTTGGTTTACCGAAGAAGAATATAACAAAAATAGCCCCGTCGTCGTCATGGGCTACACTATCGCCCACGATCTTTTTCCAAATGGAAATCCTCTCAATCGCCAGGTGATTATCAAAGGAAAAAACTACAAAATTATTGGGGTAGTTGATAAAAAGGGTTCTTCTTTTGGTGGTCCCGACCAAGATAGTCAAGTCTATACTCCACTTGGCGTCGTTTTTAACTTAAATGGTGATCAAAATTTAGCCCAAATTGTTGTTAAAACTCCTACCAAAGACCAGGTTTCCACCGTCAAGACTGAACTAAATAAATTATTTTTAAAAAAATACGACAAAGATGCCTTTACTGTTTTTGATTCCTCTCAATTATTAAGTTCCATAAATTCGATTATTGCCACACTCACCGTTGCTCTCACTGGTATTGCTGCCATTTCTCTGGTTGTTGGTGGTATCGGAATTATGAATATTATGTTGGTTACCGTCTCCGAAAGAACCAGGGAAATTGGTCTTCGAAAAGCCATCGGCGCTTTTCCGAATGCCATCTTAATTCAGTTCCTCTTTGAAGCTATGATTTTATCCGGTATCGGTGGTTTTATCGGTATAGTTTTAGGATCTTTGGGTACTGCTGCCATCAATAATTTCTTCCCGGCTCAGGTGACACTTGGTTCCATCATCCTTGCATTCGGTGTTTCCTTTATGGTCGGTATAATTTTTGGGGTTGCTCCGGCCCGCAAAGCCAGCCAGCTTTCACCTATTGAAGCATTGAGATACGAGTAAAAAATTCTGCTAATATTATTTAGTGAAACAGGAATTAAAAAACCATTTTTTACCACTTGTCGGCATTTTTCTCCTCACCATTTTGGTTTGGATTTTTCTAAGAGTTGTTTGGTACAACTTTATTTTTTTGATCTTTGGTTTAGTTTTAGGAGCTTTTTTTCTCGATATCGATCACTTGGTTTTTTGGTTTTATCTGAAACCCGAATTAGAAGAAAGTCGCTTGGCTCAAATTGCCTGGAAAAAAGGCGATTTTAAATCTCTGGTTAAACTTCTTGAGGCCACCCATACCAATCATACCAGTCTAATTTTTCATCATTATTTTTTTCAAATTGTCATCACCCTCATTTCCTTTTTTGTTTTTACTTCTAGCTCTGGCATATTTGCCAAGGCTTTTTTGCTCGCAGTTAATGTTCATCTATTAGTCGATGAAGTCAAAGATTTTCGTCAAAATCCAGAACATTTAAAATTATGGCTTTTTGCCCGCGAAAAAAAACAACTTCCTACCGACTCATTGAAATATTATCTTTTAACTTTTATAGTAATTAATCTACTTTTTACTGCTTTTCTAATTAGCTCTCGATGACTCAACTAACTCCAGAATTGATGAGTGAAGCCAAAAGATATTTGTCGCCTTCTCAGGATTCTCTCGTCAACGACGTCGCCACCGTCCTGGCCAATCTCGAACATGATCATATTAGTGATTATTCCTTTTTAGTTGCCCCCATTTCCAAAGCTTACGAAGGTTACCTCAAAGACTTTTTTTTAAAAACTAGAATTATAAATCAATATGATTATCAAAGCGATCGTTTTCGGGTAGGAAAAACTCTCAATCCTTCTCTCCGCTATAAACGTTTTTCTATTTATCAGAAATTAACCAACCTTAACGAAGAAGGGGAGATTCTCGCTGAAAAACTTTGGACTGCCTGGAAATATGGTCGTAATGAAATCTTTCATTACTTTCCCAATAGCTTAAAATATCTCTCTCGTGAAGAAGCTGAGGACCGTATTTCTATGCTTTTAGATGCCATCGTTTCTTCCGGACAATTTTATAAAAAATATCTTGAAAATACTTTGCTATAATCTTTCATATGTCTAAATTCAAAGTCGTTATCGACCAAAATAAATGTATTGGCTGCAACACTTGTCCTCTAATAGATCCAGAAACTTTTGAAATGGATACCAATATTTACAAAGCCAAAGTAAAAAAACAACCGGAAACTATCACCGAAAACGTAAAGACTGCTGTCTCCTCTTGTCCGGTTGGAGCTATCTCTATTGTTGAAGAAAAAGATTAATTATTTTCAAACAATTCATGAAAAAAGAAACTAAACAAGAAGTCCAATATATAAAAGTCCCCACCCCGGTCGCCGCAGTTTTTGGGGCTCTCTTATTAGCTTTTTCCTTCTATTCTGGATATGCCTGGAATAAACTTAAAAACAGCTCTCCAACTACCCAAAATAAACTAACTAGTAGTAATGTTTTTGCCGCTCAAAAAAGTCAAAAACCCGAACTAAAATTTTTTGTTATGAGTTTTTGTCCCTACGGTAACCAAATCGAGGATGTACTTCGTCCAGTCTTTGATTTACTCAAAGATAAGGCTGACATTACTCCTCACTATATTTTCAATAAAATTGATAAGCTCGATACCTACTGTAAAAGTGTTTCTGGTGATCCCTCTCAATGTAGTGTTTATGTCCAAAATAAATACTTCAACAACGTTGATGAATGTCAAAAAGCTATTGCTACCAATTCCAAATCTTGTTTAGATACCAACAATTACGTTAAAGCCAGTGATGGAACTATGTATTCCTCACTTCATGGCCGTCAAGAAGCCAATCAGGATATCAGAGAAATCTGTGCCTGGAACTTATCAACTGATAAAACCCAATGGTGGAATTTTATCGGTGCTGTAAACAAAAATTGTACTGCTCAAAATGCCGATTCTTGTTGGGAAGACCAAGCTAAATCCGCCGGTCTTGACACCACCAAGATTACCGAATGTTTCAATAAGGAGGGGATTAACCTCATCGAAAAAGAAATTCTTTTAACTACCAGATACAACGTTTCCGGTTCTCCAACCGTACTTGTCAATGATGTCGCTTTCCCACCGGAATCTGCCTACACCCAAGATGGTAAAGGTACACTAAAAATCGGTGATAAAGTTGCTACTCAGGACCAATATCGAACTCCCAATGTTATGAAATCCGCTATTTGTGCCTCATTCCAAAAATCTCCCGGTGAATGTAAAACCGTCCTAAATGACATTTCCGGTACCGCTCCAGCTGCCGGTGGCTGTAATTAAAGTTAAAGACAAAATCCCCCGAGTTATCGGGGGATTTTTTGTTATAATAAAACCAATTTATGAAACTAAATTCTCACCAATTACGTCAAAGTAGAGTAGGGGAGTCACAAAAAAAACAAACCTTAATCAAGCGTAATCCTATTGTCTTGGTTCTCGACAATGTCTTGGATACTTACAATATCGGCTCATTTTTTCGGCTTGCCGATGCCCTTGGAGTAGAAAAACTATATCTTTGCGGCTCAGTAGTTACTCCTCCTAATCTAAAAATTCACCGTGCCTCAATAGGTACTTGGAAATGGGTTCCCTGGGAACATTTTTCCAACACCACCGACTGCCTTCAGAAATTGAAAAAAAATGGTTACGAAATTGTTGCTTGTGAACAGGGTAAAAACACTGTCAATTATCAAAAAGCCAAATATAAATTTCCTTTGGCCATTGTCGCCGGTAGTGAAATGAATGGAGTAGGGGAGTCAACTCTAAAAATGTGTGACCATGTTATCGAAATACCTATGTATGGGGTAAATGTCTCTCTCAACGTTCTTGTTGCCACCTCAGTAATCGCTTTTGACGCTGCCAGTAAAATTAGGGGAT
>CAZKWZ010000023.1:0-11401 GCA_964556795.1 uncultured Gammaproteobacteria bacterium
ACCTTTTGGGGCTTTTTTCCCTGGCTTATCTACACCCTACTCCACTACCTCGATCTCCCTTCCCGCAATTCTCTCAAGAAATTGTTTCTAATCAATTTATTGGCCACCCCCTCTTTTTACGTCCAAACCCTATTTGTTGTTTATATTATTTGTGTTTCTATAATTCTTATCACCCATCTTTTTGAACGTTCCAAATCTTTCCATCCAAAAAACTACTTTACTATTTATTCAACTATCCTTTTTATCAATGCCTTTTGGCTTCTCCCAAATATTTTTTTCACTCTGACCAACGTTTCCGTCACTCAAAATTCTCTTCAAAACCTCATGGTTACCGACCAGTTTATCGAAGAAAACCTCTCTCGCGGCAATCTCCAAAGCTTCGCTCTCCTCCAGGGTCAATATTACGATCTTAAGCAAAAACAAGGCTCTTCTTCGCAGTTTATAATGCAAAGTTGGCATCAACATCTTTCCTTACCTTACGTCATTGTTATTAGCTCTTTATTTATCAGCCTTGCCCTATTAGCCCTCTTTTCCAAAAATAAATATAAAAAATATTTTCTTCTAATATTGTTTTTTGGTCTCATTGCCTTTCTTGCCAATACCTTTCCTTTCAATATCATCAATCTATCCCTCCGTCACCTACCCCTAATTAATCAAATTTTTCGAAACTCATTTACCAAACTTTTGGTCCCTACAATCTTTTCCCTTTCAGTCCTCCTAGGCATTACTCTAAGTTGTTTTAAAAAAATAAATTATTTTTTTCTCCCCCTCCTAGCTATTCTTTCCTGGCCCTCTTTTTTTGGAAATTTTATCAGTCCTAAAATGCGGACCAACATCCCCAATCAATATTTTGAATTATTTAGCTATTTAAATAACACCGATTCTTCCAAACGAATTCTAAACTTACCTCAATACAATTACTGGGGTTGGTACGACTATCAATGGTCCTATACCGGTTCCGGCTTTTTATGGTATGGTTTTGAAAATCCAATTACCGACCGCGCCTTTGATGTTTGGGACAATCATTTGGAAAATTTTTATTGGCAGCTCCACTATGCCCTCATCACCCGCAACCCTCAATATTTTCAAAATCTTCTCCACAAATATAACCTCTCCTATATTCTCTTTGACCCTAATGTCTATTTTTCTGAAAGTTACAATTCTAGTAAAGTAGTTTTGGAAAATCAAAAATTACTCGACAGCACTCCCAATCTCAAGCTAGTCAAAGAATTTGGTAACCTCAAGCTCTATGAAATTTCTCCGGAAAAAAATAATTTAGTCACTTTTTCCACTCTTCCCAATCTCAATGTCCCCACCGGTTATACCTATCTCGATCAGGCTTTTCTCAATTATTTTCACTATCAGAATACCTCAAAAACCACTCAAACTGATACCTTTCCAAATAATAATTTATTCTCTAATCACCCCAATCAAAACACTTCTACCCTTTTAACTGAAACTAATTCTCTCCCTTGGGCCACTTGCACTAGTAGCGACCCAAAACTAATTAGTGCTACCAATCTTGAACAGGTTACTTTTTACAATTGTGGTGACAATCTCGATCTCAATCAGTCCTATCTCATTAAAATCAATTCTCAAAATTTATCCGGTCGCCCTCTTCTTGTCAAAATATTTTCTCTTACCGACAACCGCCTTATTATTGACAGTCGAATTAATCCTCAGGAAAAAACAAATTATTTTGTAGTTCCCTCCATTTATCCTTTTGACAGAGGTATTGGAATCAATCTTTCCTCCCTCTCCCTTTCACAAAACCCTTCAATCAACCAGGTTAATCAAGTCGAAATTAGTCCTTATGATTGGCAAAACATTTCCAATATTCATTCAAATACCCCTCCCACCCCCGTCTACCCAAATCTAGTAAATTACCATCAATACAACCAAAGTTTTTATCGGGTCACTCTCAACAATAATCAACAAAATAATCTTGTTTTATTTCAATCATATTCTCCCTACTGGGTTGCCTTTTATTTTGATCGTCTAAAAATAAAAGTTTTAGATCATGGGCAAATTAACAACTGGGCTAACGGTTGGCAATTACCAACGGACCAAAGCTCTAAAGAGCTAAGGGTCTATATTCTCTTCTGGCCTCAGCTATTAGAATTTTTTGGTTTTATCCTTTTATTAGTCCCGCCAATCTTTTTCCTAAAGCCTCAAAATCACTCTCCACATAACCCTTGGTAGTCATTGCCGGAGTCCCAATTCTAATTCCCGATGGTTTAAATGGACTAGCCTGATCATGAGGAATAGTATTGGCATTGACAATAATTCCCTCTTCCTCCAACTTCACTGCCACCCCTTTTCCCCTCTCAAAACCGCAATCCACTACCATCAAATGATTTTCTGTCCCGTAAACTCTCAAACCCTCCTTCTTTAAAGTCTCTGCCAAAACCTCAGCGTTTTTAATAATTTGCAAGCTATATTTTTTAAATTCCTCACTGTCTGCTTCTGCAAATGCCACCGCCATAGCCGCAATATTATTTATATGCGGACCACCCTGCAAACCTGGGAAGACCGCTCTATCAATTTTTTTTGCCAAATCAGCATCTTTTTCTAAACCCTTTTTAGTTACCCCGATTATTGCTCCCCGTGGACCGCGTAAACTTTTATGTGTTGTCGAAGTAATCAAATGCACAAAAGGTACCGGGCTTGGGTGTACCCCGCCTACTACCAATCCCGCAATGTGAGAAATATCCGCCACTAACCACGCTCCAACCTCATCCGCAATTTTGGCGAATTTTTCCCAATCAAGTATCCATGGATAAGCCGTTGTTCCGGCAAAAATTAACTTTGGTTTTTCTGCCTTTACTAATTTTTCCAGTTCTTCATAATTAATTCTTCCCTCCTCATCCACATCATATTGCACTGAATTAAAAAATTTCCCCGAAAAAGTCACTTTAGGGTGTCCATGGGTTAAATGACCACCAGCGTTTAATTTCATCCCACAAATCTTGTCACCTGGTTCCAACAAAGCCATTAATACTGCACTATTGGCTGGACTTCCGGAGTATGGCTGCACATTCATGTGTTCTACTCCAAAAATTTTTTTGCCCCTCTCAATCGCTAAATTTTCAAACTCATCAACAATTTTGTTACCCTGATAGTATCTTCTCCCCGGATAGCCCTCGGCATATTTATTAGTCAACACTGACCCCAATACTGCCATTACTTCTTTTGAGGCAAAATTTTCACTGGGGATTAATCTAACTGTCTTATCTTGATAATTTTCCTCCTGTTTAATCAGATCAAAAACAACATCAATATTTTTCTCTTGCCCGTCCGAAGCTTTATGCGAAGGAGGGTCTTGTTTTATCAAATCCATTATTTTATCCATTGCCTATTTTATAACAATTAACTAATTTTCTCCGAAATAAAAACATTTACTTTTACTTGAGATATTCCCTCTCCCCCAAAATAAAATATACTTAGTCTGTGTCTAAAACTCGGGAATCAATTGTTGGCTTTGTCGGCCCTATGTTTGCTAAAAAAACTCTTCTTATGCTTCACGAAATTTCCTCTGCCGAGGCCACCGGCCGCAACGCCCTGGTCTTTAAACCCAATATTGACGATCGTTATGCCAACAATGTCGTTCGTTCCCGTGCCGGTGGTAAACATCGGGCCTTTCCCGT
The DNA here is from genome assembly GCA_964556795.1 of uncultured Gammaproteobacteria bacterium. Classification (GTDB taxonomy): domain Bacteria; phylum Patescibacteriota; class Microgenomatia; order UBA12405; family UBA12405; genus UBA12158. The sequence goes on from CAZKWZ010000023.1 coordinate 3,648, forward strand.
ACCCATTGATAAACCGGAATTAATTTACGAAATTATTTCCCGCCGTCGTCGCCATATCGATATTGTTGCTTTTGATGAAGTTCAATTTTTTCACCCAAAAATTATCAAAATTATCAAAGATTTATCTCAATCAGGTATAAAAATTGTCTTTTCCGGTTTAAATCGTGATTATCGTGGCAATGCCTTCCCTACTATGGAAAAACTCCTTCCCCTCGCCACCGAGCTAACTGTAGTCGAAGCTAAATGTATGTGTTCCCTCAATGGCGATAAACGTCTTTGTGGTGCCAATGCTCAAATGACCCAACGTCTTATTAACGGTCAGCCTGATAGCTACAAAAGTCCGACTGTCATCATTGAAAAACCAGGTACCTCCGTTACCTACCAAGCCCGTTGTCTTGAACATTGGCAAGTTCTTGATCTACCCTTACACCACAAAGTCCGTCTTCAGCATTAAACTATCTTTCGCCTTTTTATTTCTTGCCAAATCAAATCATTTATTTCCTCAGGTGACATCAATTTTCCACCCTTACAACAATCAATTAAAATCCACCACTTGGGATTTTTTTTGACCATTTTTTTATACTCTTTTGCTGATTCCATTTGGTGTTTAAAATCCTCTTCGGCCGCATCCATCATCTGACCTTTAGTGTATTTTCTTTCTGCTTTTTTCTTTACATTTTCTCGACATATCGGCGGATCAACCATCAAGACAATTACCAAATCCGGTTTTACTATACCCATTTCATCATACCCCGCCCCCCATAACCACTTTGAATAAACCTCTCTTTCTTTTGTTGGCATTTTAGCAATCTGATGAATATTAGAAGTAAAATATCTGTTCGACACCACTATTTTTCCCGATTCAATTGCCGGTGTAATTATTTTTCTACTCCCGTCAGCCTCATCATTCATATAAGGTAATACTGTCAGATAAGGACTTACTTCCATTGGATTTCCAAACTCCTTTGCCAACATTCTTCCTACATGTTTTCCCCAAAAACTTGTCTCGTAATGAGGATAATCATCCATAACCACTTTATATTTATTTTTGATTAATCTTTTTCTCAACAACTCCACTTGAGTTCCTTTTCCGCAACCATCAATTCCCTCAATCACTACAAATTTTCCTCGTTTATTTTGTTTTCTCATATCCGACTTCTAACCTCAGCCCCCTTAATTGTCTTGTACAACCCACAGCTCATCTTTTCTCCCTCCCAACAAATTCCCTGACTAATACAAGTCGCTCCCGCTTTTTCAAAAATTATTGGCGCTACTTTTTTTACTTCTTTTAACATTAAATTTGCCAATTGTTGGATCTCCCATTGAGCTCTCCGACAACATCTCAACTCTAAAAAATGCAATAAAGCCCTGGCGTTCATCGTCACTACAATTTTTGTCTGTACTGACTGTGGTTGTAAATATCTGGCATCCTCAGCCTTTATCCCCGCATCCGTCATCTCGTTGTACATTTCCTGAACTTCTTTTAAAACCTTTTTCCATCTCGGTAAAAATTCTTTGCTACTTTTTATTGACTCCGGGATAGTAAATTTTGCATTTCCTCTTTTCACATAACGTCCCGATTGAATTGAATAAGAGCAACCCACCCGATGACGAATCAATTGAATCTCTGAAACTCTGGCAATTCCCTCAATTCCAAAAGTAAAACTGGCATGCTCCAATGTTGAAGTATGGCCCGAGGCCATTACCTGTTTAATCAACCGCTCCCTAGTTTCCTTATCAATTTTCTTTTTCAATTCTCCCGGTCCTACCGACGCATAACATTGTCTAATTGCTGCTGCTACCACCTGTTCTGGATCCTTTGTATATGAGAGCAATTTTACTTTCATAACACTTTTATATCCCTCTTATTTGGCTCATTCAACCGGCTCTTTTATATCAAATTATTTTTGTGCGGTGATTTTACAAAATTCTCTTTTTATCTTCCCAGGTAAAAAGTTCTCCCAGCGATCTATCCAAATGAATTCTTTTAATAATTTTTGCCAGTAGTGGAGCCACCGAAATTATTTCCATTTTTTTAATTTTTTTACTTTCCTCAATTGGCACTGTATCAGTCAATAAAATTTTTGTCGCCGGGCATTCATCCAAATTTTTTATCGCCTCACCCGACAAAACTGCATGTGTTCCACAAATTATTACCTCTTTGGCTCCATTAACCTTTACCGCCTCCGCCGCCTTAGTAATTGAACCGGCAGTATCGATAATATCATCAATCAATATCGCTACCTTTCCCTCCACATCACCCACCAAATGCATTACCTCTGACTTGTTATGTTCCTTTCTTACTTTATCAATAATGGCAATTTTTAAATCTAAAAGATCAGCTAATTTATTGGCTCTTTTAGTTCCTCCAATATCGGGTGACACAATTACTAAATCTTTTTTCGGATAATGCTTTTTAATATATTTTGCAAAGAGCGGATACCCCAAAAAATGATCTACTGGAATATTGTAAAAACCCTGAATTTGTTCTGCATGCAAATCAACTGTTACCAATCTGTTTGCCCCTGCTACCGACAACAAATCTGCTACCAATTTAGCTGTAATTGGTTCTCTTGACTCAGTTTTTCTGTCCTGTCTTGAATAACATAAGTTTGGACAAATTAAATTTATTCTTCCTACCGACGATCTCTTTAAAGCATCAATAATAATTAGCAACTCCATTAAATTATCATTGGCTGGCGCTACCAAGCTTTGAATTATATACACATCATCACCCCTCACCTTACCCTTAATTCTGATATATATTTCTCCGTTCGCAAAACGCTTATCTTCAATCGGTGTCAACGGAATTTTCATCAACTCCGATATTTTTTTAGCTAACTCTTGACTAGAACTACCTGCTATTAGTTGTAATCTACTCATACCTGATGATGACCCTAAAAAGCCTGCTTGTAAACTACATCAAATTCAGTCAAATTTATCAGCCTATTTTAATTCAAAAACCACCGTTAAATTCTTGTATACAGTAGAACTTCCGGGTTCAGTCGATGCTCCCCCACCCATTCCGGCCGAATCCATTTTTACAGAATATAAAGGATAAATACCTCCACTACTTCCATCGCTAACACTCAATACTTTTCCCAATTTTCTCCCCGAGGCTGCCGCAATACTTGTCGCCTTTTCTTTGGCATCAGCAATTGCTTTGTCATACAAACTTTTTTCAATCTTATTAGTATCATCCATTCTAAAATTAGGGCCGTAAACACTATTAGCCCCAGTCTTGGCCAACAAATCGGCTAACTCTGATGCCTTGGTAATATCCCTCAAAACTATTTCTACTGAATTATTAACTTGCCACTGACCTGGATTTTGGCCACCCTTTGGTTCTTGATAATAACTCAAGCTTTGAGTTTTAATATCCGCTTCCTTTACCCCGAATTCCTTTACCACCTTTATTAAATCATTCATCTTAGTATTAACTTCCTCAATCGCCTTATTTTTATCCATACTCTCAGCCATTATTCCTGCCGAATAACTCGCCAACTGATTTTTTTCTTGGCTCTTGGCCTCACCGGTCACTGTTACCTGCTCAGCTGGTTGCAAAGTTACTCTCCCCCAATTAATTCGACTCCAGGGTACCACCCAAACCAACAATAGTACCAACACTACGGTTCCAATTATTTTTTTCATAATTCATTATATAATTAATTATGACTATTACCATCACCCTTCTGACCATTGTCTTAATTCTTATTTTTAAATCTATTGTTATTGTTAACCAATATGAACGTGGTATTGTCCTTACTTTAGGTACTTATTCTTATACCCTTGGCCCAGGTCTAAAATTAGTCGTCCCCCTCTTTCAACGAGTCATTAAAGTTGATATCCGTATCAATACCATTGATATTCCCAAACAAGAAATCATCACTCGCGACAATGTTGCCGTTTCCGTCAATGCCGTCGTCTATTTTCAGGTCACTCGAGCCGAAGATGCTATTTTAAAAGTTCGTGATTTTGCCTACGCCGTTTCTCAATATGCCCAAACCGCTCTCCGGGATGTTATTGGTGGTTTTGAACTTGATTCCCTCCTTACCGAACGTGAAAAAATCAGTGACGAAATCAAAGCTATTGTCGACAAAGAAACTGCCGAATGGGGTGTTGATGTCACTGGTATTAAACTTCAGGATATTTCCGTTCCCGACAATATGAAAAGAGTCATGGCCAAACAAGCCGAAGCTGAACGTGAACGTCGAGCTACCATTATTCGCGCTGAAGGTGAATTAAAAGCTTCTGAAAATTTAAATCTTGCTATGGAATCCCTCACCAAATCCGGAGCCATTTCTCTCCGCTCTCTTCAAACCATCGAAAACGCTACCAACGGTCCCAACAACACTGTCATTATGGGCATTCCCATGGAAATCCTTGAAGGCTTTCAAAAATTAGCGAAACCAAATAAGTAAACACTTATTTACAAATCGGACATTTTTCTCCTGAGTACCAACACCCACATTTGGAGCAGTATTTAAACCCTTCAGTACTCCCTTTTCTAAAACTTATTCCATCAACGGTCACCACAATAATTATCCCTTGCCCATTTCCAAATTCTCCACTTAAACTACCACCTCCACAACCACCTCCTGCTACTTTTTTAGTTTTTAACTCCCCAAACAAATAATTCGTTAGCCTCCTCTCATCAATTTTCACCCTCTTCTTTCTTTTCAACCCCACCTCTTCTGTCTGATAATTTTCAACCTCCAACCTCGCCGCTACCAACAACCTAGTTATTAATTCACTATCCAAAAATACCTCTTCTCCAAATTCATTCTCAAATCTTTTCACTAGCTTATTTACTATCGATTGTATAACTAATATATCTAAACCATTCTTCTCTCCAGCCAAATTTAACCAGGTTACCACTTCCGCCAATCGATAATTGTCCACCCTCACTGGACTTGCTAACAATTCCTCTGAATTTATATTTCTATCTCCACCCATCAATTCAAAAAAATCTCTTATTTGTGTTTCACTCATCTCTACTTTAAACCGACACCAAGTTAATTTTCCACCTTCACCTCTTTTCCAAACGTCCACCATATCATCTGGATAATCAAATTTTTTATTTTTTAAACTAATATTTACTACCAACTCTGCTCCCTCATGAAAATATTTTTCCATCGCCTTCACTGCCTTACTTTCAAATTCATTTTCCTGACTCAATTCTCTAAGAGATAAATTGGTAGCCCTGTCCCTTATTTCCCCATTTTCATCAATAAAATATTCATGACTATATTCACTTAAAAATAATTCTGCCAATGCGGTGTCTAGCTGTTCTGCTAATTGTTGTCTTTTCAACTCCTGAGAAAATTGAGATAAATACCTTGGTTCAATTCTTGGATCAAAACCCAACCTACTCCTATCAATATCTCCGCCTTCTTCATCCAAATTCACCCTCCCCAACTGCTTTGGTGCCATCAATAATTTTTGATCCTCACCTCTTCTCCATCCTACTACTCCACTTGCCACTAAAAAGGTACTTAAAAATTGGTCGTCTCTTTGTCTAGTATTTACTTCTACATTCATATACTTATTGCTCGTAAGGTACCCCCTTTGGGGAATTTAAGGCTCGGGCTATTACCGTAGCGGCACTGCGAGGGAATTTCACCCTACTTCCGTTTTCTGTTTTACACTTCTTCTTTTAAAGCTAATAAATAAATAAAATCAGACAACCTATTTAGATATCTCAAAACACTTTTGTCTAGTTTTTCATCTCTAGTTTCTAATCTCACTACTGCCCTCTCCGCCCTTCTCACCACTGTCCTCACCCAATTTAATTTCAAAGCTTTCTCTTTCTTAAAAACTATAAATTTATTTTCTATTTTCACTTTTTTTTCTACCTTCTCAATTTCTTTCTCCAACCACTCAATTCTCTCTCCGGTTATTTTTTTGCCCATTATCAAATACAAATCATCAGTTATTTTTTCTAAATTCTTAATTTTTAATTGATAATTTACTAATTGTATTACCGCCTGTAATTCATCCAGAGTCCCCATCACCTCCAAAATTTTTCCACCTTTACTCACCCTTTTTCCGAAATAATCACTCGTCCCCCCATCTCCTCTCTTAGTTGTTATCAACATAAAATTATTTTTATTAGCTTATTATTCCCCTCCTTGTTAAAAGAGGGGTTAGGGGTAAATTTTATGAGCATTTACTATATCCGCAAAAGGCATTTGAACATTTAAAACATCCCTCCTCAGCATAAAGTGGGCTACCACAATCGGGGCAAATACTAAAAGCACTCTCCTCACTCGCTTGTTTGCTTCTAATTTCTGCTAAAAAATTTTTTTGTTCATTATTGCTATTTTTTGGCATTTCAATCTTAGTTTTTTCTCCTTCAAATAAATCCAATTGCTCTCCGCGAGAAATTTCTAATAGTGATTTTCCTACCGCATCAAACATCGACAACACAGTTCCATTTCCAAAACCAACTTTCTGTCCACAGGAAATCCCCACTAGCTCATCAGCCACCTCATCCAAAGATGCTCCATATTTTAAAGCCAAAGAGGCAAGTCGACCCGTCACCTCAGCCGATCCGGCCATATAACCACCAGATTTCCCTAAATTTACAAATACCTCCACCGGACCATCACCTTCTTCAAAAAATACTGATGTATACACTCGTCCCACATCACAAGCCTTTCTAAGTCTTATTCCTCTGGCTGCTTCAGGAGTTTTCTTTTTTACCACTTTTGCTTCTTCAATTTTCTGACTTTCGGTCTCCGGCTTCTCTTCCTTTTTAACCGTCTGAATTACTTCTTTCTCCCGACTTCCGCTCCGGTAAATCGTAATTCCTTTTGTCCCCAATGAATAAGCCATCAAATAAGCTTGTCTTACCTCTTCCACTGTCGCCGATTTGGGAAAGTTAATTGTTTTACTCACCGCATTGTCTGTATACTCCTGAAAGGCACTCTGAACCTTTATATGCCACTCCGGACTAATTTCCAAAGCAGTTCTGAATATATTTTTTAAATCCTCCGGGATTTCCTCTAAACCTTCCAATTTCCCTCCGTTTTTAACCACCCTATCCATCAGTTCCTCACTATAAAGATCTCTTTTTTTCAACTCTTCTACAAAAATTGGATTCATGATATATAAAGTCTTTCCCTCAACTGTATTTTTTTGATATCCCAAAGAAAATAATGGTTCAATTCCCGACGATGCGTCTGCAATCATTGAAATAGTTCCCGTCGGCGCAATAGTCGTCAAAGCCATATTTCGTGGTCGATATTGAGTCCCCCCAAAAACACTATTTTCCCACTCCGGAAACACCCCTCTAATTTTAGCCAATTCCTGGGTTGCTACCTTAGCTTCGTCATTGACAAACTTCATTACTTTTCTTGCCCACATCAATGCCTCTTCGGAATCATATCCTACCCCCAATTTAAAAAGCATATCTGCAAAACCCATTACCCCCAATCCAATTCTCCTAGTTTTAGTTACCATTTCCCTAATTTTTTCTACGGGAAAAACATTTAGCTCCACTACATTATCCAAAAAATGTACTGCTTCTTTGACCACTCTCTCCAATTCAATCCAATCAAGATCTTTTCCTTTAACAAATCTACTCAAATTAACACTTCCTAAATTACAGGCATCATAAGGCAACAATGGTTGCTCACCACAAGGATTAGTTGCCTCAATTTTCCCCAAATTAGGTACCGGATTAGAGCTGGCCTCGTTCATCCGATCAATAAATACCAAACCCGGATCACCATATTGCCAAGCCAATCTAG
>CAZKWZ010000024.1:0-10780 GCA_964556795.1 uncultured Gammaproteobacteria bacterium
CTTGGTCGCTTTATGTTTTCCGGGGATAGAGTTTTTCAAAGAGTTGGGTCACTTTCCGGTGGAGAAAAAACTAGGCTGTCAATAGCACTTTTATTGGTGCAAAACTTTAATCTATTAATTCTTGATGAGCCAACCACATATTTAGATTTATTGTCGCAGAGATTAATTTTGGAAGCATTAAAGGGTTATTCTGGGGCAATGTTGGTGGTATCACATACGCCGGAATTTATTTCTGAATTGAAACCAAGCCGAAAATTTTTACTGCCCGAGAATAAAATGGTCTTATTGTAAACTGATATAGTGAAGAAGAATAAAAAATTAATTTGGCCAGGGATAGTGTTGGTATTGGTTACGTGTGGCTGTTTTGGTTATTGGCAATGGCAAAAGGAAAAAAGTGCTTGGAATAATAACTATAAAAATTTGGTGAATATGAGAGGTGATTTGGAGACAAAATTGGCATCGATGAGCGCTGAACTAAATTTATTAAAATCAGAGGATCAGAAAATAAAAAATGATAAATTGACTGCAGAGGTAAAACAAATAAATTTGGTATTTAAAAAGGCGTTAACGCAATATGAGGATTTGCTTGATTTGCGTGATAGTGGAGTAAAGACAAATAAACTGGATTTGTTGTATGGGCCAATTTTGGCTGATTTGGCAAAAATGGATTATGAAGGAGCAGTTGTTAAAACAGCCACACTTTCGGCTAAAATCCAAGAGGAAAAACAAAAGAGTTTACCGGTAAGAGGGGGAATTAATATAGCTAATGTGGTTGAGAGTAATGCGGCGCCGGGAAGTGGATTTTCCAGACAAAAGGTAAAGGTTGGAGAGCAATTTTTTGTAGTGGATGTAGTGGCGGCTGATTTGAGTAATACAAGAGTAATTGTCGACACGGCATCGGAGAGTGATTGTAGTGATAATTGTCCGGTACTACCGTTGGCGACTTATGTGTCCAGAAATGGGGCGATGGCGGGGATTAACGGATCTTATTTTTGTCCGGCGACATATCCTAATTGTGTTAACAAAAAGAATTCTTTTGATACTTTATTGATGAATAAAAATAAAAAATATTTTAATTCTGATAATAATGTTTACAGTACGGTGCCGGCGGTGATATTTTCCGGAAATTCTATTCGTTTTGTTGGCCAGTCTTTGCAATGGGGAAGGGATACTAGTGTTGATGGGGTAATTGCTAATTATCCATTGTTGGTAAACGGAAAAAATTTGGCAACTGGGGATAGTAGTGATGAAAAACTGGCAGCAGCGGGGAATAGATCTTTTGTGGCTAATAAAGGAAATGTTGTATATATTGGGGTGGTTCGGGGAGTGTCTGTGGTTGGGGCAGCAAAGGTGTTGGTGGCTATGGGAATGGATAATGCCCTAAATCTTGATAGTGGTGGTTCAACAGCACTGTGGTATGGGGGATATAAATATGGTCCGGGTCGGGATATTCCCAATGCGATTTTGTTTGTAAAGAGATAGGTGAGGGTGTCCGATTTAGTTTTCTTCTTCTGGTGGAAGATATTCTTCGCCGGTGTCAGATTCGGTTTGGCCGGCTTTGAGCCAGAGAACGTAGTCACAGCCGGTAGCTTTTTTGGCAGCTTTATCCCAGCCGGAGGTTGAACATTTTTTCATTTTTTTACCGTTGACGGTAGTAAACAAGACCAAATTTGCGCCACATTTGGGACATTTTTCATCTAATTTTTCAGTGGTACCATTAATCCATTCGACGTAATCACAACCAACAACGGCTTTTTTATCTTTGTCCCAGGAACCAGTGCTACATTTTTTCATTTTTTTACCAAAACGGGTGACTTGGAGAATTAGGGGAGCACCACATTTGGGACATTTTTCATCAAGCTCGACTGGCTTGACTTCTAACCATTTAACGTAATCACAACCGACGGTTTTATGGAGTTGAGGATCCCATGAACCCTTGGAGCAACGTTGAAGCTCACGACCGGTGGGAGTTTTTATAACTTCACTTAGAGGAGCACCACATTTGGGACAGACATCATTATCTTGCATATAGTTTTGATATTAGCACGCCATAAATATTTAATGGCTGGTTGGTTTTTAAAAATGGTGGTAGGCTGAAAGGATGAAGAGACTAGAGATTATTTCAGAAAGAATTACTGCCTCGATAGGAACTCCGGCATCAATCGTGATACATACAATGTTATTTGTTTGTATTTTTGCATTGAAATTTATCGGCTATACTATCGATGATATTTTATTAATTTTAACAACGGCGGTATCGCTGGAAGCGATATATTTATCGATATTTATTCAAATGTCTGTCAATAAAACGACAAGAAGTTTAGCTGGAGTGGAAAAGGACATAGATGACATTCAGGAAGATGTTGAAGATTTGGGTGATGATGTTAAGGAGATTTCGGATGATTTTGATGAAGATGAACAGGATGAAGATGAAGTAATTTTGGCGATAAAAGACATAGAGACAAGACTGGAAAAATTACACCGAGATGTAATTAAAATTAATAAGAAGAGTGGAATTTCAAATTAAGGTAAGTTTTTTACTCGAAAAGTGTTTATCTCTTCCATTTGTTCTTTATTGGCGATTTTAAGGTAAGTTTTGAAAACTTGAAGCCAGGTGTCAAAAGAAACTTGGGTGGGTTTTAAGCCAGTGAGCTTAAAGGTTTTCTCCAGTTGTTTTAATTGAGGATAAGTAAAAATTTTTTTAAAAGAGTCAAGAAAGGTTGGTTGCCACTGGCTAAAAGCATAGGTGACAAAACTACGGTATTCCTTCTTATTTTCATCACGAATAAAGGGTTGGGGGCGTTTTTTAAACTCAATAAAGGCAATTTTAACCTGGGGTTTTTTAGTAAAACTACTACGATCGATATCACCAAGATTTTTGACATCGTACCAAGGTTTAATTAAAAGTGAGCTTTGAGTTTCTTCGGGTACACCGATGTATTTTTCTCCAGCTTCTAATTGCATGATGAAGTACATAGAGTCCGGTAGGGTGGTTGATTGAATAAATTTGGAAATAATTTTGGCGGTTAAGGAAAAGGGAATATTGGAAAAAACTTTGTAGGGGATGTTGGGGAGGGTGCAATTTAGAAAATCTTTGGGAAGAATTTTTAATTTAGGTGAATTGTTGTTCAATTCTATTAATTTTGCAGCAAGGGTGTTGTCTTTTTCTACTACGATTACCTGGCTTACCCGCTTTAAAAGTTGGTTAGTGATAATGCCACGACCAGGACCAATTTCTAAAACAGTATCGGTCCTTTTTAGGTCTGAAGCATCTAAAAGCTCGGCTACTAAATCGGGATATTTAATGAAATTTTGGGAAAGAGAGTCTTTTTGATGGTAGGGCATAAGAGGGATAATCTGATTTGTATAGTAGCATTTTTCCAATATTTATGGTTTCATAAGTTATGGTTGAAAACAATGTAGAGACTGAAAGTAAAGTAGAAAGAACCCGAGGTCAGGCACTAATAGGGATGATGAAGGGTTTGGTAGAAGATATAAAAACAACGGCAAGTAGTTTAAAAGAGAATCCGGTGGTAAGCGGGGCGGTTAAAGATCAGTTGAGGGTAGAGGGAAGAATGGCAATATTAGCAGGATTGATTGCAGTAGAACTTTTGCCGGTAGGAGAGGATGTAAATGATGTTACTAAAACGGTCTCTATGGCTGAGAAATTGAAAAAATTAGCTAAGGATAAAGTCCCTGGGGCGGTTAAAGGGGCGTCAAAGGCCGGAGTGATTGGAGATTTGTATCCAAATATTCCTGAATGGCTGTTGGCACCATTAACTGCGGTGGATATTGCCGGAGTTCCGGCTGTAGGGATATTGCCAGAGGCGATACAGATTTTATATGACGGGGTGGTGACTTCAAATAAAAATAAGATAACAGTAGCCAGGGAAAGTATTAATACTTTTAGGGGGATAAGAAACCAAAGAAAGGCACAGATTGCTAGCGCTCAGGCAGCATTTAATAGTTAAGACGATAAAAATGGATAAAAAAGAAGCATTGAAAATTTTGATTGAGAACAGTTTAGTTTTAAACGAAGAAAATAAAGCAAAGCTGCTGGCAATGTTGGAGACGATGAGTGATGAAAAGGTTGAAGAATGGGGTAAGATTTTATCTACCGAACAGGATTTTTTGGACAAAAACGCTGATCAAATTTTGGGCAATTAAAGGGATAGATAATTTTCGCTATACTTAGATGGTGAATAAAATTATTTTGCATTCCAGGGTATTGATGCTGTTGACAACAGAAATAATTTTTGGGGTGGTGTCGAGTTTGGCGACAGTTTTGATTTTTTTAAAAATATTTCAGGAGGTTTTGGAGAGTGATACATTGCTTTTTGATCAACAAATTTCGGCTTTAATTTATAATTGGCGAAGTCCGGAATTGACTAAAATAATGTTGTTCATTACAAATTTTGGGGCGAGTTATATGTTGATTACGGCAGTTTTAATAGTGATTCTATTTGTTTGGAAAAAACATAAAATGGAAGCCTTAGCTTTTGGAGTCATTTTAATCATAGGCTTAATACTCAACGTTTCACTCAAAGAAGTTGCTAGACGACAGAGGCCAATGTTGGCGCCCTTGGTGATAGAAAAATCATATAGTTTCCCTTCGGGACATGCGATGAATTCGAGTGTTTTTTATCTGGCAGTGGCTTTTTATACCTATCATTTTACGAGAAAGAAAAAGGTTAGCTTGGGGGTGACAATAGGGGCAATGATGATGATTTTATTAATAGGTTTTAGTCGGGTATATTTGGGGGTTCACTATCCAAGTGATGTAATAGCCGGTTATGTGGTCGGACTATGGTGGTTGGTGACAGCGATACTTATCAGTAAATCATTTAGCTGGGTAAAACATTTTAGACTTGAAGAGAAAAAAGCGGTTTATTGAGATAGAATTAATTATGAAACAATGGTGGGGAAAATTTTTCAAAGGATTTGTTTATGCCGGTAGGGGAATAAACGATGGGTTTAAGGGGAGAAATATGAGAGTACATGCTTTGATGGCGATGGTGGTTATGGTACTAGGTTGGTGTCTAAATTTATCGATGTTGGAATGGTTTATGGTGATGGTGTTAATTGCTTTAGTACTGATGGCGGAATTGTTTAATAGTAGTATTGAGGAACTGGCTAATGTGGTTAAGAAAAAAAATTATTTGGATTATGAAGAGACTCGGGAGGTTCGGGATCTAGCGGCTGGGGCAGTACTAGTGGTGGCTTTTATGAGCGCTGCTATTGGCCTGATGATATTTTTACCTAAAATTTTTTGATATGGATTTTGATATAAAATGATGTATTTATAGGGCAGATAAAAATTAAAATGTGACGAAGAAAATACCTAATGGAGTGGGATTAGTTTTTTTATGGATTTATAAGCCAGAAGATAGGAAAGAATTGATTCAGCTCCCTGGTCAAGGTTGACACCATCTTTTTCCAAACCATCGTAGATACCCCCAGTTTTGGGGTTAATCAAACTAGTGCCCAAGATGTTTTTACCGTGATACCAATCGAAAGCTTTTAGGGCCAGTTTTTTATATTTTGGTTTTTGAGTTATATGAAAAGCGAGGGAGTAGGCTTCACTGGCAGAACCGGCTTCAATTGGTTGCTGGCCGAAAACACCTTTGTTACCAGGAAACATAAAGTAATCAAGTTTTTTATCGAAGGTAAGCTTGGTTAAAAAGTCCAGAGATTCAAGTGCAATTTGAAGATATTGGCGGTCGGAGGTACTTTGATAGGCAATTAAAAGTGCTAATGGCAGACGGGCATTATCATAGGAAAGGTTGGTTTCAAACCAATTCCAGGAATCAGTTTTTATGTTTTGGTAGTGAGAGATAAGTAAATTAGCTAAAGGTTTAATATCATTTGAACGATAATATTGTAATCCTGAGATTATTTGAGCAACGACACGAATATATCGAGGTTTTTGAGAGTTAAATACAGAATAAAGTTGGTTGAAAAAAATAGTAGCGTCAGATTTTAATATGGGCTCGAATTTGATAACTTCTCCTAGGGCTGACAGAGTTCGACCGAGATGTTCGCCATTTTTTTCAAATTTTTTTTCCCAGGTTTGGTTGGAGTTTAGATCGTTATACAGGATATTTTTTTTAAATGCAGATTTCAAAAAGTGGTAGTAAAGTGGAATAGCGTTTTCTAATGAAGGGAAATCAGCTTTAAAGCGGAGACAAACTTGTAGGGCCCGGGCATTATCATCGACACAGTAGCCTTCGGTATAGTTTGGTTTATCCAAATGACAGTGTTCGATAAGACCAATGTTGTCGGTTATCTTTAAAAGATAATTAACTTGTTTTTGTATGTTTTGATTCATGCTTTTTGATGATTTCAGAGAAAAAGTCGAGGTGTTGAAGGGCAACACTAGTCCAGGTCATGAAGCGGCCATAACGATATGCTCTTTTTTGCATTCGTTCTCGTTGTGACTGTTTTGGCCAAAGATCAATTACGGCTTTAGCAATGGCATTTGAATTCCGAAAAGGGATTAGAATTCCGCGACCATTGGCCAATAGTTCCTGAGCATAAAGATATTTGGTAGAAATACAAAGTTTTCCGGCGCCAACGGCGTAAGCGAGAGCTCCGGAGGAGGATTGTTGGGGGTCAAGATAGGGGGTGATATAGATATCAATTACCTTTAACCATTTAATAAGTTCTTCCAGAGTTAGGTAATGGTTAATGAATTTAATATTTTTTTGAATCTTTAGAGCTTTAATTTTTTGTTTTAAACTGTTTCGATATTTTTCCCCCTCCTGTTCGAGAATATTGGGGTGAGTTTGACCAATGATTAAATATAAAACTTGAGGAAAGACTTTGGCAATTTTGGCAACAGCTTCAATAGAGTAATCGATACCTTTATTTTCAGAGAGAAGGTTAATGTTGCCGAGAATTATTCGTCCGGATAATCCCTTCTTTTTTTTGTGATATTCAGTTGAATTGTACGATAAATCAGGGGTTCCATGGGGGATGATGACAATTTTCTTTTTGTCGACTCCATAAAGTTTAATTAATTTTTGAGCACTGTCTTTGGCCATAACCGTAAAGCCGTCAACATAGGGAATTAATTTTTTGAAACTCTGACCGTATTCGTTTTGAGGGTCTTTGATAATGGTGTGACAGGTTATAACTTTGGGTTTAGTGACGGCCTTGAGAAGGGTAACCAAATAATCACCACAGTTACCACCAAAAATACCGAATTCGTGTTCGATTAAAATTAGATCACAACTGGAATTATTGATATAAGTGGCAGCTTCAAGATAAGAGTTTAAATCGGAACGTTGAATTTTGTGTTTTACTTCCCAGGGAAAATCAGGATTTTCATTTTCCTTGATGATAGGCATTATTTCGGCCAAAGCATGCGGATTTAATAGGTTAATGGCAGTGGTGACATCTTTTGTAAAGGTAGCGATGCCACATTTTTGGGGAATATAAGTGGAGATATAAATTACTTTGATTGGTTTTCGCGGCTTCATAGGGTTGAAACGTTTTCAGGGTTTCGTTACTTTAGCGGTATTTTATTTTATGGTGAAATATTTTACCTAATAATCAGTAAAAAAGCAATATTAGTGAGAAAGCATGAGGCGGTGTAGAATTAGTTATGTGGTTTTTGATGATGTTTTTTGGATTGTTTTTTGGGGTGGGTAAAGTCGACGCAAAATCATATTCAATTGGACCAGTAGATATTGTGGCTACAATACATAAAGACGGATCAATGCTAGTGGAGGAAAGCAGAACTTTTAATTTTAGTGGTGATTATACTTTTGCTTATCAATATATTAATAAGAAAGGGGAGAGGAATGAAAAATATATTTTGAAGTCCTTGGAGGTAGCTGATGAGGGTGGAACTTATGAGACAACAACTGCGACTGATACCAGTAAAACACCGAGTACTTATTATGTAGTGGATGAGGGAAGCAGATATTATGTTAAGTGGTATTATCGGGCCAGTAATCAACAGAAAAAATTTACAGTTCGCTATGAGGTGAGTAATGCAGTAACTTTACAAAAAGATGTGGCAGAAATTTATTGGCAGGCGATTGGGAATGATTGGGAAATTGGACAGGAAGATGTAAAAATAAGATTTTTATTGCCTGAAGGAATTGATGGGAGTCAGATTCAAGCTTGGGCTCATGGACCATTGAGTGGGGTTGTGT
The DNA here is from genome assembly GCA_964556795.1 of uncultured Gammaproteobacteria bacterium. GTDB lineage: Bacteria > Patescibacteriota > Microgenomatia > UBA12405 > UBA12405 > UBA12158. The sequence goes on from CAZKWZ010000024.1 coordinate 8,163, forward strand.
CGATACCGAGTAGTACTGAAGTTAACTTAAAAATTTCTAGTTTAGTAGCTAAAAATTTTTTTGAAGCGAGGATATTATTGCCGAAAGATATCTTTTATGGAGGGGTTTTGGGAAATAGAACTCGGGCAGAAATTGTGGCTGAAGAAAATGGTTTTATTGAGGGGACAAAGATAAAAAAGGCTCAGGAGGATATAAAAAATAGTTTAGCGGGAATTTTGATGTTACTTTTAGGAGTATGGCAAATTTCCGGAGTAATTAAAAAAGTTAAGTTATTTTACAAATATGGGAAAGATAGGAGTTTACCTGAGGTATCTTTGTCAGGTAGATTGTGGGAGGCACCAAGCGAGATTGATCCACCTCAAGTAGAACAATTGATAAATGGGATGGAAACTTTAACTTCAAAATCATTGACGGCAACAATTTTATCTCTGGTAAAAGACAGGTTTTATAAAATTACTAGAAGCGATCAAAAAGAGGGTTTTATTTTTAAAAAATATAAATATTATTTGAGTCCGATTAATGAGAATAAAAAGGCAGCTTCCTCGGTACAACAAATGGTATTGGATTTACTCGAAGAAATTAGAGTAGGAGATAATGAGTTATGTTTGGATGATATTAGTTTGTGGTTCAGTAGTCACCAGAGTCGGGCGAGAAATTTTTTGTTAAAAGATTTTCCTAAAAAAGCTTTTACGCAAAATATCGAAGGTGGGTATTTTGATGCTGAGGCAGCCAAAATGAAGGATAGTTATATGACCTGGTTGTCAATGATTATTTTTATAGTGGGAATGTTTATAGGGAGTATGGTGGTAAGATTGGGAGCAATAGCAGCGATTGGGATAGTTTTAAATATAGGCTTGGCGTTTATTTTAATGATGGTGGGAATTTTAATGAGTTCTTATGCTCAAAAAAGAAGTGAAAAGGGAAGTGAGGAAGCAGCCAAATGGATTGCTTTTAAGAAACATTTAGAGGAGTATAAACAGACAGTAAAGGATCCGATTGATTCGGTAGTAATTTGGGAAAATTATTTAGTTTATGGGACGGTATTGGGAATATCAATAAAGGCATTATCGGAATTACCAATTAAATTAAGCACTGACGATCAGGGGATGGCAATGGCTTATTGGGGTGGAGGAAACGATTCTAATATTGGAAATATGGGTGATTTTAGTAGTGCCTTGAGTTCGATTGGGGAAGCTATGAATAGTATTAGTAGTTCTGTTAATTCCAGCTATGGTGCTAGTGGAGCCGGTTCGAGTGGTGGAGCATCCGGTGGCGGTGGTGGCGGTGGTGGTGGTGGCGGTGGTGGTGCAGGCTGAGGCTTGCATTTAAATTTGACTTAATTCATACTGAATTATTGGTGTTTAAAATTTAACTAATAAATTGAAATTAAAAAATTTTTTTGTTTATTTTTTTATACTTGTGTTGGAATTTGGTGCTTTGGTGTCGGTGAAAGTAGAGGCAATGGGTGATATTTTATCGAAAAGTAAAACTTCATCTAATCAGATTGAGGTACCAAAACCGTATGTGCCATATCAAGTAGTAGTAAAGTTTAAAAAAGATAAAATTAATCTTAGTTCGTCGGTGTTTTCTTTGGGTAATCAGTTTAGGAAGATGCTTTTTGAACTGACAAGCGGGTATGAAAATCAAGATACTTTGAAAAATAGAAATGTAGTAGTGTTGAAGTTTGATGAAGGACAACAAATGGAGGATGTGATTAATGATTTAAAAAATGATCCGAACGTAGAATATGCCGAACCAAATTATTTGTTACATCCCCAAAGCTTAGGTGTTAACGATACACTTAGTGGTAATTTGTGGGGTTTTGATAATGTTGGTCAAACTATTACCAAAGATAACGGGGTAACTTCGGTGGGTACTTCTGGTGTGGATGCGGATGTTGATAGGGCCTGGCATTTATCGACAGGGACAAGTGAGGTAGTTGTAGCGGTTATAGATTCCGGGGTGGCATTTGATCATGCAGATTTGGCGGCAAATATGTGGGATGGGACAAATTGTAAAGATGAAAACGGAACAACAATTCCAGGTGGATGTCTCCATGGTTATGACTACTATTATTTGTCCGGCGGGGATACTGATCCAAGTCCTGGACCTGATGGTGATACTCATGGAACTCATGTAGCAGGAACAATAGCAGCTACTCAAAATAATAACTTGGGAGTAGCTGGTGTAGGTCCAAAGATTAAAATAATGGCGATTAAGTTTGGTATGGATACAATTTCGGAAGTTAAAGCTATTGATTTTGCCCGTCAAAATGGGGCAAAGGTAATAAATGCTAGTTATGGTAGCTCTTATTATTCTTCAACTGAAAGTGATGCGATTGCGAGTTTTAGAGATGCCGGGGGAATTTTTGTGGCAGCAGCGGGAAATGAATCAAATGATAATGATTCTACTGGCCACCACTATCCTTCTGATTATCCTTTGAGCAATATTATTTCTGTAGCCGCTATGGACCAAGGAGGATCTTTGGCTGATTTTTCTAATTATGGAACTACTTCGGTAGATGTGGCGGCTCCGGGTACAGTAATTCTTAGTACTGTCAGCTATAGAACAGATATAAATCAACCTTTTACGGCTCCTACGGGGTTAACACCTGATGT
>CAZKWZ010000025.1:0-8086 GCA_964556795.1 uncultured Gammaproteobacteria bacterium
GTTGCGGGGCTGGGAGTTGAACCCAGCCTGTGAGATTATGAGCCTCACGTGCAGCCGTACACTACCCCGCATGTTGTTTGCAGACTGTTGGATTCTAGCACAACAGTTTCCTTGAGTAAATATTTAGGGATTTATAGACTTTTTTAGGGACTCATTTCGGTTTATTAGACTGGAAACCTTGTGGCTAAGACCAGAGATTTGTTGTTGAGCATTTAAAAGAAGTTCTAACTGCTTATAAATGCCAACAATTGAGGAGAGAATCATAATAATAAAAATCCATCGGTATAGGTGTTTTTTTAACATAGTTGATGAATAGCCTAATATGTGGTACTATAAGACATATTTATCAAGGAAATATGTCTAATCTAGCTTTAAATGATGCTTTAAATTTGTTCACCGACACCCTTAAAAAGAAAGGGAAGTCGATTAATACTATTGTAGCCTACAAAGGCGACATTAGTCAGTTAACACTTTTTTTAGCTAAAAAACAAATTACTGCGGTTGACGCAATTCAATCCAAGGATATTGAGGATTTTAAAAAAGATTTAACTGAAAATGGTTATACGGCAAAATCAGTATCAAGAAAGTTGAATTCAATTAAGAATTTTTTCTCTTTTTTGAAAAATGAAGGGAAAATCGGGGTTGATCCTTCTGGTGAAGTAAAACATCCAAAGTATGAAAATGATATTCCCAAGATTTTGAAACCAATTGAATATCGATCGCTTCGTGATGCCTGCAGAAACGACATTAGGGCTACCGCTATTGTGGAATTAATGCTTCAAGCCGGGCTTAGAATCAAAGAAATTGAAAATTTAAGAATGGAAGATGTTAAAGAAAATGGAATAATGGTTGAAAGTTATGAAAGCCATCCTCAAAGAGAAGTACCGTTAAATAATTCTGCCAAAACAGCTTTAAAAAGATATTTGGATGAAGTCAGAGCCAACAACAGTAAAAATAAAAATGTTTTTATCACTAAAACCGGCCGAGTTTTATTGGCTAGAAACATTAGAAGTCTTTTAAATAGATACTTTAATAAAGCCGATATTAAGGGCATAAAAGTAAACGATTTAAGAAATACCTTTATTGTGTTTCAATTAAAAGCTGGGGTGCCTTTGGATATCGTATCCCAAGTTGTGGGTCACAAGAGAATTTCTACTACAGAAAAATATTTAGAGCTAATCGATTCCAAAGAAGAATCCAGAGGAATCAAATTGAAAGAACTCTAATTTGGGGTCTATTTATTAGTTTCTACTGGTTTTAGGGAAATCTCGAGACCATTAGGTTCTATCTGCCATTTACCGGAGTTTAAATCTACTATTTCACGAATATTTTCTGGAAACTGGAATGGTTCATCACTTTCTATTGTGGTTAGAACCTGAAAAGTCCCTTCGTCAGTGACACCTAAAATTGGTTTACCATTGCCAACACCTGTCAAATCAATCTCAACCTCTTGGTCGATATCCATAGTAAAGGGTTCAGGAAATTCTCCGGTTTGAATATCCCAGCGAAAACTCCCCTCTCCGGGGTTGTAATAGGCCTTAACATTGTCCGTAAGCTGAGGACGGTGAGTAAGTTCGCTTGGAACATCATTAACCTCATGACGAACAATATAGCGTTGATCTAGACCTCCATCTAATGACATATTCGTATGATACTACTTTTTATAATCGGGCGCGTTTGGCAATTTCAGCTTCAACAATAGCTTTGGGACGACCATATTTTAGACTGGATAGCTTTTTTATCATTTCAGCTAATTCAGGATTACCGGGTTTCTTTTTCTCAGCAGCAGCAACCTTGAGAGAGAAGGGAGATTTGGGAACACCATTAACCATGGTTTTCAAATATATTTCTCCTGTCCCGAGATTTAATAAATCATGTTCATTAAACTCAGGTTGAAATTGGCGGACTAAAAAACCAGCATCGGAAATACCGACTCTAAATGAGCAAATAGAACCGACATTTCCAAAGACAGCGTTTTTGACTTCCTCGTCCATTTGGGAAACAAATTGGTTGGCGACAGTTAAATTTAGGTGGTATTTACGCGCTTCAGATAAAATGACGGCAAAATCTTGGGTGGCAAAATTTTGAAATTCATCAACATATAAATAGAAATCCCGACGTTTATCCTCTGGTACATCTTGACGACTCATAGCAGCGATTAGAATTTTTGGAATTAAAACCAGACCTAAAAAGGCAGAATTTTCTTCACCAATTGAACCCTTGGCTAGATTGATTATTAAAATTTTGCCATTATCCATAGCCTCGCGAAAATTAAAGGCTGAAGTCCCTTGGCCAATAATATTTCGCATCATAGTATTGGTAATAAAACGACCAAACTTGGAGACAATATAATCAAGAACTTCTGATTTATGGAAGTCATTGGTATTGGCAATTTGATCTGTCCAATATCTCTTGACCATGGGATCGTTTAATTTGGGAAGTAAATATTGGACATAAGAAGGATCGGTTAGACAACGGACCACCTCAATAAAAGTAGCCCCTTTTTCGGTCATAACGGTCAACATGATGTTTCGGATAGCATGTTCAAAACGTGGACCAACAATACCGGTTTTATAGGGATCGTAAAGTTTGTACATTAAATTGATGATTGAAGAGGTAACAAAATCCTTTTGATCTTCACGATCGCATTCCATAACATTAAAACCCATGGGTCTTTCGGTCTGGGAAGGATCAAAATATATGACATCTTCAACTCTCTCCGGGGGGATTCTTTCCAGGATGCTTTCAAAGGTATCGTGCGGATCTATAAAACAGACACCACGACCAGCTTTGATATCCTGGAGGGCCATATCAGCTAAAAGCCAGGACTTACCAACACCAGTTTGTCCAACGATATAGAAATGTCTTTGCCTGTCAGTGGGGGTGATACAAAACTTTCTAGTAACACCACGATAAAGATTATCACCAATATACATCCCCTCCTGAGGAGCATCCGGAGGTAATGGAGCTTTTTTGGTTTTCAGCCAATAAATATTTGGGGTTTCAACTGATTTGTTGGGAAAATGAAAAATAGAAGCAATTTCATCGGTAGAAAGTATGGTTTTGTTTTTCCACCAAAAGATAACCGGATATTTGTAAACAAAGTCGTCAATAAATTGGGCATTGAAATATGTCTTTCGGGTGGATAATTTGTTCCATGGTGATTCTAGTTGACCAAAACATGCCTTAACATTGGATAAATTTATTTTGGCTATTTCCTTAGTAGGAGCAACGGCAACGATTCTAACCGCAACTTCAAAACCAGTTTTATTACATTTGTTTTCAATTGCTTCAAGCTGACGAGCATCGACTTTGTAAGAAGCTTTTTCCGGGTTAGATTCAGATTTTTTGGTACCACTGATAAAACCTTTTCCTGACTTTGACCAGCTACTATCGGTGGGAGAAAGAACTAGTTGAATAGCAACGGTTTCTTCTGGGGCTAGTTTTGATAATACCGAGGTAAAGGCAGAAAGTGTATCGGTAGGAATTTCTTTGTAAGTTTTTAGAGGATAAAAGGATAGTTTTTTCAGACCAAGCCAGCATGATTCAACTTTGCCATTTTCAGAAAAAATATTTGGTTCATCAACAGCCTGAATATCAGCACCAGCATAGACACTATAGATTTGCTTTTCAATTAAATCCCGATATTTGGCCGGTAAACATATATAAAAACGAATATCCTGATTGGTACCGATTATCTCCAAAGAAAGGCTGGGTTGAGATATAAGGGTTTGTAAAAATTTGAAACGGGCGGATTTGTAAAAACTACCAATAGCACCGATGATTGGTTCAATAGCATCGATTTTAACTTCATTGTCCTGAGGAACAGCAACAAGGAGAGTGATTAGCTCCAATGACTTTTTTTCCCTATCTCGCCATCGATACCACAAAACTAGAGCATAGCCTAAAAAATATAATAAAACTAAGACAACCAAAAAAACAAAAACGGTTAAGAACAACGAGGCTAGTGTATCGGTAATATTAGTTGGTATCATCGGATTTAAAAGTAATTTCCCCTTTCTTTATTTTAATAAATCTGAGCAAAAAGACAGAAAGCCAACGACCGGCTTCTGACCAGGTTTTTTTAAAGCCACTAATGAAAGTAGAACGAGTTACTGGAAGGACAACCTTTGGATCTTGAGAAGCAACCGGGGTAAGGAGAGGCTGTCCGGCGGCATCATTAACTTGTTGAGGTTGAGTAGAAGATGCTTCTTCAACCTTTTCCATCCAGGTTTTAACTTCACGAGGAAGAGGCTCTCGACTAATATTTTCACGGCCAATATCGACAATTTTGATTTGAGTCTCAATTGGATTTGACGGAATTTCTTTATTTCTTTCCCTAGATTCAGGCATTATAAAAGTATAGGTCAAAGTTGCTATAATTCCAACAGCGTGACTTCTACTTTTAAGACTATTCGTAAAATTGATAACAGTCGGCTATTTATGCCGATTACTACTACTCTGTTGATAGTTTTTTTAATTTGGATTGGAATTTGGTTCTTTAGGGGAGGTAGTTTTAGATTATATGCCAGTGCATTTTTTAGTCTTTACTATCTAACTGGACAGGTTTGGATATCAGTATTATTAATCGGTATTTGTCAAAACATAGCTTTCCTACCCCTACGCTTTATCGGTATGCGATTATCTCAGTCTTTTAAGGATTTTGAAGAGGGAATAGAAGAAAGCAGTCATGATGATGCTTATTTAGTGTTTAACGAAAAGGTTAGAAAAGGAGATACAGGAATAGTGTTTTATGTTTTTAACTTCATATTGAATGCAATTGCATTTTTGTCGGCAGGAAGAATATTTTTAATTGATTTTTATACTCAGAAACTGAATCCTAATTATCTATATAGCTGGGTACCATATCCGGAATATCCATTAGTTGGAACAAATTTTTATTTACCATTTTTTAGAGTTACTGAAACTCTAACAATGAGTTGGAAGAACATTTTACTCATATGGCTTGGTATTAGTTTATTTTTTGCGGCGGCAAAATTATTGTGGAGAATATTTAAAGTATTTTTATCTAAAAATAAACAACTATTAAGCGCCAGAATTAATTACAACAAGCTAATGCTTCAAAGTGGTGGATTTAGCGGTACAATTTTAATTTTATCTGTAATATTGTTGAGACATTTTCCGGTAAAGTTTGAAAACTGGCTACTGATGGCTGATCTGACCCGGCAAAATACTTCCATGAATACTATTACCGCAATAGGGACTTTTTTAACTACCATACACGCCGGATATACTAGACATAGAATTGACATGGAAATTGCCAAGAAAAGAGGGGTAGATGAAAAAACAATTGAGGCGGTATTTAAAGAAAAAATGAAAGGAAGTTTCAGAAATGCTTTAATTTTGGGGGCCGGAGCATTTTTCATAACTAACCAAATTCCCTGCGCATTTGAATTGTCAGTAGCGACATTTGAAGCCTTGTATATACTCTCACCTTATACATTTGACAAAATATTAATTAGGGCTGGAGCACAAGCAAAAAAACCAGAGGTAACGGAAAATAATACCGACTAAAGAGATATGGAACATAAAGATTTTGTAGATATATTAAAACAATATAGAAACATTGTTTGGCCACAGATAGAAGAGAAATTAAAATCAGTAAATAAATTTGAAAGTTTTTGTCAACCAAAGAGTGAATATCAAAGTCTAATCGATTTTAACCAAGAAATCGTCGAAGTATACCCAAAAAGAATGGGTAAATACTTTAGACCATGTTTGGTGATGCTGTCAGGAGAGGCTATGGGGGTACCTAGGGATTTACTGATAAATACAGCCGCAGCACAACAGATTTCAGAAGAATGGATTTTAATTCACGATGACATTGAAGATGACTCAATGGTACGACGCGGAGAAATGACTTTACACCGAAAATATTCGAAGGAGTTAGCTATAAATGCCGGTGATGCCTTACACCTGTTGATGTGGGAAATGCTTCAGGATAATCGAAAAATTTTAGGAGAAGAAAAAACATTTTTAATTATGGAAGAATTTACAAAAATTATTAAAAGAACAATTTTAGGACAGACAATTGAAATTAAGTGGACTCAGGAAAATAAAAAAAATTTAAGTGATGAAGATGTTTTATTGATTATGGAAAGTAAAACCGGTTATTACACTATTGCCGGACCAATGCGGGAAGGAGCAATTATTGCCGGAGCGAGTTTTGAACAGTTGCAAAAAATATATGAATTTGGAAAATTAACAGGTTATTGTTTTCAAATCAAAGATGATTTGCTTGATTTAACTTCTGATTTTCAGGGTTTAAAAAAACAAACCGGCAATGATATTTTTGAAGGAAAAAGGACAATAATGCTGGGACACTTATTGAGAAATATAGATGGTAACGACAAAATAAAATTAGAGGGAATATTAAATAAAAATAGGGAACATAAAAACCAAGACGAGGTCAACTGGGTTATCGACAAAATGAAATCATATGGGAGTTTGGAATATGGTGAAAGGATGGTGGAAGATTTTGCCGCTAAGGCAAAAAAATATTTTTATGACGAATTAGGATTTTTATCAAAAAATCCTGCAAGAAACTATCTTGAATATTTGCCTGAGTTTTTAGTAAATCGGGATCACTGAGGACAATAGTGTATAAATAGTTATGGAGTTGGTAAATTTTCGAATTGGAAGGATAGCTAATTTTGGGCGCGAACATAGGACTCTATATATTGCTTCATTGATGGTTTTATTTTGGTCATTATTTGATGGAACTATTTCCTTTATTACACCGATATTAATCGAAAACCATAATTTCTCAAAAACGATGATTGGGTTGATTATTGCATCATCTTCATTTGCTGGGGCATTTTTTGATTTTTTAATTAGTAAGCTTTTAAAAAACACCCATTATGTAAGATTATTTTTAATACTTTTCTTTTTATCTTTCATTTACCCCCTACTATTATGGTCAGCAAATACTGTGGTATTTTTTATTTTTTGTATGGCGATATGGGGACTTTATTATGATATCTTTAATTTTGGGTTATTTGATTTTATAAGTAGTAATTCAGAAAAGGAGGAACATTGTCAAAATTTTGGAATAATAGGTATTTTTAAGTCAGTCGGATATTTATTGGCGCCAATAATTGCGTCTCTTTTGATTACTGATCAAATCATTTCCACATCCCCACTAGTCTATGCATTTTTATTTTTAATAATTGCAGCAATATTTTTTGTTGTTTTAACAAGTTATTCTCCGGAAAATGGTTTCCATCAGGGTTTGGAAGCGAAACGAAAATCTGTTGATTGGCTAAGGGAACTAAAACTATGGAAGAATGTAGGTTCAATTCTATACCCAGTATTAATCTTTAATACAATGCTCTATATTTTTGACTCAACCTTTTGGACACTGGGGCCAATGTTTGCTGAAAATTTTAATCAGGTAAAAGACTTTGGGGGATTATTTATGACAACCTATACTCTACCCATGTTAGTTACTGGGTGGTTTGTTGAACCTATTACAAAACGATTTGGAAAAAAAAGAACGGCATATTTTTCCTTCTTAGTATCGGCTGCTTTATTGATTTTTATCGGTTTTATTGAAAATCCATTTTTATTATTAGCAGTATCTTTGTTATCGGCAACTCTTGGGTCAATTGCTTGGCCGGCAATAAAGGGGGCGTATGTTGATTACATAACTGAATCAAAAAAATATCAGGGGGAAATTGAAGGTTTAAATGATTTCACAACAAATATTGGGTTTGTAATCGGACCAGCCTTGGCTGGAATTGTAGCTGATGTGGTAGGAATAGGGATGACTTTTTCACTACTTGGGGTATTAAATTTAGTTTTGGTAATTATTTTAATTTTTATTACCCCTAAACATATCCGGGTAGCAGTAAAAGGAACTTTACTCTAATAATATGGATAAGATTGACTGGAAAAATTTAAATTATCGGAAGGGAACAGTGGCATTTATTTTAAATAATAATAATGAAATATTGTTGGTACAAAAAAATGTTTTTAAAGAAAATGAATGGGATGGGGCAGGAGGAGGAGTAGATGAGGGAGAAAGTGCTGATGAGGCTATATTGCGTGAACTTAGGGAAGAACT
>CAZKWZ010000025.1:8186-10230 GCA_964556795.1 uncultured Gammaproteobacteria bacterium
TAGATGAGGGAGAAAGTGCTGATGAGGCTATATTGCGTGAACTTAGGGAAGAACTTGGCAGCGATAAGTTTGTAATATTAAAACGTAGTCGAAAAGTTGACCAATATCTTTGGCCAAAAGAAATTATTGAAAAAAGATTTTTGGAGCTAGGAAAAACTTTTAAGGGACAAAAAAGAAAACAGTTTTTGGTTAAGTTTTTAGGTACTGATAGTGAAATAAAAATTCAAAAGGAAGAACTAAGAAAATATAAATGGGTGAAAATTGGAGAATTAAAAAATTATTTAGTTTTTCCAGGATATTTTGAAAGAATAGAAATGGTATTGAAAGAATTCGGAATTTTGGAGTAAATGGTAGAATAAGCAAGTGGAGAACCAGGTTGAGGAAATTAAAAAGAAACTGGATATTGTTGAGGTAATCAATAAATTTGTACCTTTAAAAAAACGAGGGCGACATTTTGTGGCCTGCTGCCCATTTCATCAGGAAAAAAGTCCATCTTTTATCGTATCGTCAGAGCTGCAAATATATAAATGTTTTGGTTGCGGTAAGGCCGGAGATGTGTTTAGTTTTATGGAGGAATATAACCGAATTGATTTTAAGGATGCATTGGAAGACTTGGCTAAAATGGCAGGAATTAAGTTGGTTCACACGGGAAAATTGAATGGTGAGGAAACAAAAAGAAAAAGATTATATGAAATAAACAAAGAGGCAGCGAAGTTTTATCATTATATTTTGACATCACACGAGTCGGGAAAAGACGCCTTGGAATATGTAAAAAAGAGAGGCATAAGTAATGAGATTATCAGTAAATTTTTAATTGGGTTTTCGCCAAGGGATAGTCGTTTGATAATAAATTATTTAACAAAAAAGGGATTTAAATTGGAAGAACTGATAGCCACCGGGAGTTTTGGAAAAAGTCAATATAACCAAAGACAAAGTTATGACCGTTTTCAGGACCGATTAATTTTCCCCCAAATTGATTTTAGAGACAGAGTGGTGGGATTTTCTGGAAGAATTTTACCAACCAGCAATAATCCAAATTTAGCCAAATATATTAATTCACCCGAAACTGAGATTTATCATAAGAGCCAGATGTTTTTTGGTCTGAACTTAGCCAAGGAAAGTATAAAAAAAGAAAATATAGCCATTATTGTTGAGGGTGAATTGGATATGATTTCGCCTTATCAGGCTGGAATTGAAAATGTGGTGGCTATTAAAGGAACGGCTCTAACCGAGGAGCAATTAATATTGATTAGACGTTATGCCGATACCTTAATTTTAGGACTTGATTCTGATTTTGCCGGTAATAAGGCATCTATTAGAAGTATCGAGCTGGCCGATAAGATGGATTTCGAAATAAAAGTGTTGGATTTGGAGGGAAAATATAAAGATCCAGATGAGGCAATAAAAAACGATTTGGAATTTTTTAAAAGAAAATTGATTGAGGCAGAAACAATTTGGGATTTTATTTTGACATCAAGTATTAAAAATTATGGAGTCGATAGCTCCAAGGGTAAAAAGATGGTGTTAATGACAATATTACCCTTTTTGGCCAAGATAAATAATTTGGTAATTAGGTCAGATTATTTGAGAAAAGTAGCAGCCGCAATTAACTCTGACGAAGAGAGTGTGGTTGAAGAATTTAAAAAATATCTAAAAGCGGAAAATGGAGTGATACCCATGGTAAAAGAAAAAAAAGAAGAAGGTGAAAAGGGTGATATGAGAGAGAGATTGGAAGAAAGATTGATGGTATTGATTTTAAGAATGAATAAACCCAGGCTAGGGATAAAAACTTTGGAATGGAAAAGTTTGAGATTTAAAAAAATCGGAGAAACAATAAAAAAGTTAAAAAAATTCGAGGTGGAAAAGGTATTAAGAAAATTGGAACCAGAGCTAATTGAAACTTTTAATAATTTATATTTAAGGGCATTCGAAGAACAAAGTTCCAGTGAAGAAAGAAAAAAAGAACGGGGTAAAATACTTAGACAAATTGAGGAAATAGAACTAAAAGACAGGCTAAAAGCATTAAGTGGTATAATTGCTAATC
>CAZKWZ010000026.1:0-9354 GCA_964556795.1 uncultured Gammaproteobacteria bacterium
GGACAGCAGCCTTTGGAGCTGTTTACTGTGGTTCGAATCCATGCGGGGCAACACTAGATTTTAGGTTCAGATTTTATCTATATAACTCACTACTTTGGGATGGATTAGAACTTTAATAAACATTTGACCATTAAAACATACAGCGTGAGATATGAAAAATTACTTCGTTATTTAATACCTCATTCCATGTTGTACAACTATCCCCTATTCTTGATTCGGTGCAAGCACCAGTAATGATATGGGAACAAACAAGTTTTTCATCTTTTATTGACGACTTAACTATAGCTTTACTTGTTGTAGAAATTTTTTTACAGCCTTCGGGGATTTTGTCAAATTGTGAACCAAGATATTTACATCCTCCTTGGCACATGTCTGAATTGTTGCATGGTTTATTAGCGTCTGAATAAGAAATAAAGCATGAATATGGACCCAAATTCCCCTGGGGAATTACCCTTAACTGTGAAAATTTTCCTGTTTGATTGGTACATTTTGTTTTATATATATATTCAAAAGGTACCAAAATATGTTCGCAAACCCACCCATTGTGGTCTGTAGATTGATAACAACTAAAAGGTATCTTTTTACCAAAAACAGAGAGTATCGCTATGGCAATAAATATAAGGATTAAAGCAAGTATGAATAATTTTTGTTTTTTCATTTTTTGTTTATTGTCAGCTTTTTGTTATGTGTAATTAAGTATACATGAAATCATTAATTTAAAAATTGGTTTGGAGAATTAAGAATTTATTATAGTTCTAAAATCGTTCCAGTGAGTCAACACTGACTTTTAGGCACAGATCTTATCCATATAATTCATTACTCCGGTTCGGACTCGAACTTTTGTACATGAAAGTATTTTTTTACTTAAGTTTAAAAGTGTAATTTTTGGGAAGTTTTAATTCTTTTATTTGGTTGTATACAAAATTTTTATTGTCAAATGGTGTTGGTGTTGGAGATGATGTTGGTGTGTTTATATTAGTTTTTGATATTATTTTTGAATTAAAGTCATATATAAATTTTTCTTTATTGCTAATTAGAAGTAATTGATTACTATCTTCTAAATATATAACTGATTTGATACCAGGAGGCATATCTTGTTTTGATATTAAACCCTCTTTTATGGAAGGATCTGACAATGGTATTCCAAGAATATACGTGTATATGACATCGTCGGAAAATTCCCCCTCTGTGTTCATAATGTGACCAGCAAGAATCATTCTGTTTTGTCGGTTGATATCAACATATTCTTCTCCATCTTGACAACCTGTTTTGCTAGTAGCTATTTGGTTAACTTTTTTTGATTCGATATTTAGAAGTGAATATTCTGTAAAACTCCAGCAGGCGTCTCCATAACCGTTAATTATCCAGTATTGATTTCTCCAATATTTAATTTCACCATGTTGAGTTAATGGTTTTGGATTATTTTTAGGAGGTAAATCAATCCAGTATGTTTTTCCACCTCCGAGATATCCACTAAGTGAGAAAAATAATGTATTGTTAATAACTTTTAAATCAGAAACTATTTCTGGCCATCCTCGAGAAAAATCATTTTCATAATCCTTTAAATCATAAATTACTTTTGAAGTTCCAATACTTAAGTTATAACCAATGATTTGGATTTTACGATAAGCAAACGTAGATTCATTATTTACATAAAAAATCCAATCTTGCCACTGTTTTATGTTGATTCCTTCACATCCGTTACAAAAAGAAGTAATTGTTTCAATAATGCCGTTCGTATTTTTTTCTAAAACCCATTGCTTTGGTTTAGGTGTTATTGTTGGCGTGGGTTTAGAATCTTCTGTAATTTTTACAGTTGTAGGAATAGCTATTTCTTTATCAGATGGAATTGATTCATCTTTTGACAGAAAGTAACCAAGAGTAAAGGAAAGCAATATTAGTAAAATTGAGAATAATAGTATTAGCTGTTGTTTTGATATGGCCGGTAATATTTTTTTTATGGTTGTATAGATTTTATTTTTTAATTTACAGATCTCTTTCATAATAATAAATATATCACCAAATGATTAGAACTTATGAATTGTTCTAAAATCGTTCCAGTGAGTCAACAAGAAATTTTTATATTGGTAGAATAGTGTATGTGTGGATTTTATTTGTTTGAACCGGGACATGATTTTTATGAACGATTTGAAATTCAAAATAGACTGGATTTTTTGCCCAAAAAAATAAATGCAGCTCCGGGCCAAGTAATGCCGGTCATCTATAATGAAAGGGTAAGGGTAGTGCAGCCGATGAGTTGGGGTCTAATCCCCTTTTGGGCAAAGGATAAGAATATTGGAAAGAATATGTTCAATGCCAGAGCAGAATCGGTGGTGGAAAAGGAAGCATTCAAAAAAGCATTTAAAGCCCAAAGATGTCTAGTTCCCGGCAATGGGTTTTATGAGTGGAAACTGGATAACGGAAAGAAAGTTCCATATTTTTTTCAAGTAAAGGATCGTCTCGTTTTTGGTTTTGCCGGACTTTATGATATCTGGATAGAACCGGTCAGTGGTAAAGAAATTTATACGTATACGATCGTGACCACAGCGCCGAATAATGTCGTAAAACCAATTCATGATCGGATGCCGGTGATCATGGAAAAGAGATACGAAAATGATTGGTTAAATGAGTTGACTCCTATCGATACTTTGCAATCATTACTTAGTCCATCGAGGGAGGAATTAGTGGTAAGTAATAGATTAATCTAAATATTTTTGGTGATAAATATAATACAATTAATCTATGAAACGAAAATTGGTGGTGTATATGGTGCTGGTGTTAGTTGCGGTAGGTTTTGTGGGAATTTTAATATCGATAAGATCTAAAGGTAAAGTTAATCAGGTTGTGACAGAGAAAGTGTCGGAGAAGGACGTAAATATTAAAAAATATGACAATCAAAATCTAATACATTTTAGAAATGATATTTTAGGAATTGAATTTGATTATCCAAAGGTGTGGGGTGAAGTAAGGACCTCACCCTCGGAAAACATTACAAACTTGGCAAATATAAACGATGGTTATTCTGATGGAGATGACACAAATGATAATAAATTCATGGTGACATTAAGTTTTAGTAAAAATTATAATGTTAAATTAAAGTTGATCAACGATTCGTACCCGGGTACATTTTATCCAAATGGTGGGGCATATGCATATGGTTCAATGGATAATTTTAAGGATTTAGTAAAACTTAGAAACATCTGTGATTATAAGTTGGAATTTAACAAGGGAATTTATCATGCCACAGAGACATATAATCAATGTGAAAGAGGGATAAAAGAGTCGGTGGTACTTAGTGGACAATACGGATCCGATTTTGAAAATTATGATTTAAAACGTTGGGCATACAAGCATTTGACGAACGGGTATTTTGATAATTTGTTGTTGATTAATCAGGTGGCAATTGCCCAATCTCATGATCTGAACAAAAAAATGACCATGGAGGAGATAAAACTAAAGAATGGGATTGATGATACGAAATTCCAGGAAGATAAAAATAATCTAGTTTTACTCGTGAACTCGATAAAAACTTTTCAACCACCAAAACCAACCATAATTGTGTTTAAAAATGTTTTAAATGAAGATTTGAATGTTACAACTATACGAAAATATTATTATTACCTAGCTGTGGGAGAACTTTTAAAGGCTTTTGAAATGTATGAAAATAAAAATGTAAGTTTTGATGAATATACAAAATGGTATGGCAAAGTGTTTAATACCAGTGTTTATGATATTAAACAGATAAAGCCGAATAAGTATATATTTGATGTTGATTTATATGAGGATAACCAAGTACCCAAAAAATATCGAATTGTTATGGAGGTAAATAATAATAAAATTAATACTTTATCTTCGGAAGAAATTTTAAGTAAAGAAATAAAATTTGGTGATTTATTGTCATATACGAGACTTAAATCTGACCGTAATGAAATAGTGTTAATTAATCAGGGCAAAGAAATTGTAATTGATAGTGCTGATAGCGATTTTATTAAGAGTGAAGGAATGGCGAGATATTTTTTCAATCCTAGATTTTCATCATCGGGAAATTATCTAATTTATGATGTTGGTGTTTGGGAGGGTCAGTATTCAAGTATTTATGATATTAAGAACAAAAAATTCATTAAGGACCCGGATAGTTCTACTGCCTATTTGTATGAGCTTTCTGAAAATGAAAAGTATCTTGTTAACTGTGGTGACAGTGATTTTGATGGTACTATGAGGGCTTCTGTATATTCTTTTCCTGATCTAACAGTTAAGTATGATTTTTTGGAAGAAAATAATTATGATTCCGGTAGAGAATGTATTTTGAAAAATGGTGAAAAACAGAATTGGAGATGTGATAATTTTAATTGCAATTTAAAGGGTGATATTGTTGAGTTTTCTATTGAAAGTAATTCTGATGTCAGACCTGATGATTGGCGTAACGTATTAGTAAAATATAATCTGAATGAAGCCAAAATCGTGGATTAGATGCTAAAAATTAGTGTAGGGAATTAGTCTATTTCCAAACACCCCGCATTTTTACTGGTAGAGCAGAAGCGAGATTTTTCATCAATAGATCAAGACCAGGGGAATCTTTGGCTGTTTCCTGAAGAAAGGTGTCGCCAATACTTAAATTTACCCGATGAAATAAATTAGCTCCGTCTCTGTCAAAATCGTGGTCGTAAAAAATACCAACTGGAACATATATGGTAGGAGGAAGTAATTTGCCACAGGCTAGAACTCCACTTTCACCATTATTTAGAATTCCAGTATCGCTCCGATGACCTTCTGGGTTGATCATCACGCCGGTAGGTGTGTGAGATCTTCCCAATTCCTGGAGGCGCCTCAACCAATTTTTGTAGGTAGCGTTGGCCTGTTCTTTGGTATAACCAAATTCCGGATCATCAATTTGATATGACTGGATTACCCGAATAGTTTCGATACCACATCGATTGGCTTCATCTATTAACACTGAAAATAGCTTACTTCTCGGCTCCGTTGGGTCAGTATGAGAGTATGAGACCGGGGCGATCAGATGTCTATTTTGACCGCGGTCAATTCTTCGACAAATATAGGCTTCAAAAAGTGGATCTGGATAAGAAATATGGTTGGAATAAAGGGAAAAGTTAAGTTCTGGTCTCCTAATTAAAAGATTAGAAATCTCAGTTATTTTCTGTTTAGATTCCTGGTCGATATTTATACGATAACCAAGGTTAGGAATTAAATTAAGAGAAATAAATCTTCTGACCGGATGATTTTCTTTAGACATAAAAGAATATTGATAATTATACCGAGGTGAAGCTTAAAAGTACAAAAAATCAGTTTGTGTAATAATTAATGAGGATGGAAAAAGTTTTAAAGATTCTAGTAAGTGTAATTTTGGTAATAAATATTTTAGCCTTGGATGTGTTTTTGTATATATTTGGTGGGCGAATATTTAAAAGTGGGGAGAAAGGCAGCTCTTGTCCAAACGAATGTAATATTTTAATTGAAAAAAAGATGACAAGTATTCCAAGCCCGGTAGTAACTAGTCCTGTAGCGACTGGTGTCATATCACCAAGTTTGACACCCAGACCAACCATAAGTACTATGGTGTCCAGACAAAAAAGTGTCCAATATATACCGATTCCCGGGAGTGGAACCACTTTAGAAAATAAATGGGTTGATCTATCGGGAACGGAGTTTTATATCAATACTGATGATTATAGTGGGCTGATGACGGCGTATTTTGAGGCAAATATGAAATTATTGAATGGTAACGGGACGGCAAACTTGAGACTTTTTGACGTGACGGCGGGGGTAGAGGTTTGGGGAAGCGAGGTATCGACAAATAGTCAGAGTTTTACCTCTGTAAGTTCGGGAAAAATGACCATTAGAAATGGCAATCATTTATATCGGGTTCAGGGAAAAAGTCTAACAGCGGATACAACAGTTTTTAATTCTGGTCGGGTTAAAGTGGTTTTAGAAAATTAATAAAATGTCTAGAATTGATAGTGATGAATTTCTTAATGAAAAGTTTGAAGAGTGGCCTTTTGGGGAGGGTAAACTAGTAGAAAAAAGTTTTGAAAAATGTGAATTTAAAAATTGCAATCTAGTAAATTATGCTTTTGATTCTTGTAAATTTGATGAGTGTAAATTTATTGGCTGTACCTTTTCGGCTGTGGTTTTTGACAACTGTCGCTTAATTGATACTGAGGTAAAAGAGTCAAAAATGATAGGGATTGATTGGACAAGATGCCGGGAATTGGTGAGGATAAGTTTTACTAATTCGGTGGTGGATATGTCTAATTTTAGTTTATTGAAATTAGCAAAATCCAAATTCAAAAATTGTAGCGTTAGAGATTGTGACTTTACAGAATGTGATTTAAGTGGTGACGATTTGAGCAATAGTGACTTTAATAATACGAGGTTTATAAAGTCAAATTTATCAGGGGTAAATTTGACCGGAGCCAGAAACTATTTAATAAATATTTTTGGAAATACAGTTACCAAGGCAAAGTTTTCCATGCCAGAAGTGATGGATTTATTAAAAAGTTTAGATATTATAATCGAATAGGATGAATTTATTTTTAGCTTCTGAGGGTTCAAACCCGGAAACAATCAAAAAACTTGATGAGGTAGTTGGAGGTTTAAAAGGAAAAAGAATTGCTTATATACCGACTGCGGCGAATGGTGAACGTGGTTGGGGTTGCTGGAGGGAAGGTAAAACCTGGAATTTAATTAATAGTTTGGGTGTAGAAGTGACTTTGGTACAGCTTGAGGATTATCGAAATAATTCGGTACTAAAGCTATTGGAAGGACAGGATATTATTTGGCTGGCAGGCGGAGTTCCCGGGTATCTTAGATATTGGTTGAAAAGATGTGAGATTGATAAAAATTTAAAAAAGATTTTGGACAATAAAAATGTGTGGTTAATGGCATCAAGCGCCGGAGCGATGGTTTTAGGAAAATCACTTGATGTGGGTGAATGGTTTTTTACTGATGAGGAAATTGGGGCGAGCGACTTTGAAGGTTTGGGACTGGTTGATTTTGATATATTCCCCCACTATGAAGAGGAAATGCTAGAAGAGATAAAAAAGAATCATAAAAGAAATAAATTGTATTTATTAAAAAATGGCGAAGAGATAATTATTAGGGACGGAAAAATGGAGTTGATTGGCGAAGAGAGAATTTTGGATTTGGGGATATAATCCTTTTATGGGAGAAAGATTTCAATTGAGGGCAGCTGTTTATTTGATGTTAATTAAAGAAGATAAAATTTTATTATTGAGGAGGTTTAATACTGGTTGGATGGATGGAAAATATAGTTTGATTGCGGGGCATCTTGATGGAGGGGAAACTGTGTCCGAGGCAATGATTCGGGAAGCAAAAGAAGAGGCGGGAATTGAGGTTAGCAAAAGTGATTTAATTCCAGCAACGGTGACTCATAGAATGTCGGATACTGAGTATGCAGATTTCTTCTTTGTGGCTAAGAAGTGGAAGGGTGAACCAATAATTGGTGAGCTTGATAAATGTGACGATTTAAGTTGGTTTTGTCTTGATAAATTACCAGATAATTTATTGTCGCATGTAAAAGCAGCTATTGAAAATTACCAGAACGGTGTGGCGTTTTTTGAAAGTGACTGGCGAAAATAAGTAGTATAATTAATTATGAAAGCAAAAGAGTTTGAGCTTAGTGACCAAGACGGAATAGTTAGAAAATTGTCTGATTATTCGGGTAAATGGGTATTGCTTTATTTTTATCCAAAGGATGATACTCCTGGGTGCACAATTGAAGCATGTAGTCTTCGGGATAATTTTCATCAGCTTGAGAGTTATGGAGTGCAAATATTGGGAGTATCGAAAGATAATATCAAATCACATAAAAAATTTGCTGATAAATATAATTTAAATTTTCCAATTTTAAGTGACGAATCTACTGAGATAATAAAGTCGTATGGAGCTTGGGGAAAAAAGAAATTTATGGGCAGAGAATTCGAAGGAATATTTCGTAAAAGCTTTTTGATAGATGAAAGGCAGGAAATTGTAAAGATTTATGAGAATGTGAATCCAACCAAACATGCTGGAGAAATTTTAGATGATGTGAAATTACTGAAAAACAAATAAAAAGTACTGGTGGGATATAATAAGAAATGTCACAAAAGCTGAAATTGGAGAGAAATTTTTCCATGATGTTTTGGATACAGGCTTTGACAGAGGTAAAGGTCATCAATGTTATCAGTACTTTATTTATGCTGTCTCGGGGTTTGACGTTGTCGCAGATAGTTCTCTCAGGGGTGATTTATTCATTGGTAACAATCATCTTTGAAGTACCGTCAAGCTATTTGGCGGATAAATGGGGTAGAAAAAAGCTATTAATTTTATCAATTTTAACAGCCCTGATCTATTGGATAATAAACATTTTTGCCAGAGGCTGGTGGATAATATTTGCTGTTGGAATATATTCATTGGCAAATGCTCTAATGTCCGGGACTGATGAGGCGCTGATCTACGATACATCGAAAGAATTAGGGATGGAGTCAGAGAGCCTTGATAAACTGGGAATATATTTTTCCGGTCAAAGAATCTTTAAAATCATTACTCCGATCATTGCGGTACTTATTGCCAGTAATTTAAGTAACTGGCAATATATTATTTTGTTGTTAATTGATGTTTTGGCTAATATATTGGCTTTGGTTTTTTGTTTAAATTTAGAGGAGCCTCGTCATCATATGGAGGTCGAAAAAATTGAAGGTGGGCTATTTAAAGATGCTTTTAAGTTGTTTAGAAAGAGTCCGAGGTTACTGCGCTTAATACTAAACAAGTCATTGATGTTTATTGCCGTATATATGGTCTGGCGGGTTTCATCGGAGTATTTCATATCAATTGGGGTATCAACGCTGATCATCGGAGTAAGTACTGCCATCATGCAGTTGATAATATTTATTGCTAATCAAAAAGTGGGTAAAGTTTTTTCGGGGTTATCCGAGGCCAGAAAAATAGATTGGTTAAATGGAATAACAATTGTCAGTATGTTGATATTTTTTATCAATAATATTTTTGAAAAAAATATTTATATTTCTCTTTTAGCATATATATTTTTAAATGCAGCGTCGGTAACCCAATGGCCTTTGTTTTCACAATTATTCAACAGAGTTAGTAACTCGTACAATCGGGCAACTACCTTATCATTGGCAAATTTCACAAAGAGTTTTTTAGATATTCCCCTATTGTTGTTGGGATCTTTGTTGGCGGGGATGAATTACAGTTATCTGTTTGGTCTATGTCTATTGGTGCAAACGATAGTAATTATGTTTTTAAGAGTTGATAGAGTTGAGGCGTAAAAGGATATAATAGGAATAGATGCTAGTAAAAGATAAAATAAAATTTTTG
>CAZKWZ010000027.1:0-1994 GCA_964556795.1 uncultured Gammaproteobacteria bacterium
TTAAGCCAGTTTTGGCGGCTGGGCCAATGTTGAAATTTAGCCCAAGTACCGGAACATATACTAATGGTGATACTTTTAAAGTAACAATCGGAGTTGATTCAGGGACAGAAAAATCACAAGGTGTAGATGCCTGGGCTACCTTTGATTCAAGTAAGTTAGAAGTTGTTTCGATTGAAACAGCTGCAAGTCCAGCTTTTAGTTTTGCCTTAGGTAAAAATATCTACAATGATACGGGTAAATTTGATATTTCCTGTAGTTCAACAGATATGGGTACTTATCAAGCCACGGCGTTATCTGGTGATTTGGTAGTGGTGACATTTAAGGCGAAAGCAACAGGAACTGCTAATGTTAATTTTGCTTGTGCAGCCGGTTCAACAATTGATTCAAATATTTTTAATATGTCAGCTGCTGATGTAATTGATTGTGCTTCAAATCAAAATGGTACTTATACAATCAATGCAGCTTCAACATCTAGTACTACTGATCCAACTTCAACTCCGGTTCCAGCGTCTGGTGATACAGGATCAACAGAAGAGACTGAATTACCTCAAACCGGTGGTCTAGGTACAACTATTGGTTTGATCGTTTTTGGAATCGTCGGAGTATTATCTTCTTTGGCTCTGCGTTTCCTATGAACAAAAATAAGTTTTCGATAAAGACAGTAATCGTTATCATAATTTTGATTTTAGTAGGAGTCTTAGGTGTTTTAGGTATAAATACTGCTAAAACATACCTTAGTGGTGCGGCTGGTGATACAGTAGCAAAAAATGTCTTAGCAAAACCAAATGAAGATGGAAAGAGTGCTTCAATAACCTGGGTAACTGATAAAGCTTCGATGGGGGTAGTTGAATATGGAACAACTCCAGCAAGTTTATTACTTCGAGCGCCAGAAAGTGAACAGAGTACGAGCCATTCATTAACTTTGTCTCCACTTAAAGCTAATACAAATTATTACTTTAGGATAAAAGTAGGGGACGATGTTTACGATAATAACGGGATTCCTTTTTCGTTTAAAACTAAAGGTGGTGGAACAGGAGTGGCAACTCCATCGGCTACAAAAGTGACACCCAGTGTAGCTTTGGTGCCAACTGTGGCTCAGTCAACATCGAGTGGTAATAAAACAACCGGGGTTTGTGATAGAACGACTGATTATAATGCTGATGGAATTATCAATAGTTTAGATTATATGTCTTGTTTAAAGACTAAAAGCGCTGGTGGGGGAACAGTAGCGGTTACCAGTCCGAGCCCAACCCCAAGCGGTGTGAGCGGAAAGTGTTTGCCGGGAGTTGATTACAACAAGGATGGGGTGGTAAATACTTTAGATAAATTAAAATGTTTACAGGATAATAAATAGCTAAGATGAAAAGAAAAGCGTTTTTACAAGCTCCGTTTTTAATAATTTTAGCTTTTGTGGCGGTTCTACTGCCTATTGCGTCGATATTGGTTGATAATAAACAGGAAGCGATGATCTTGGGGGTTCATACTGGATCAATTCCGACAGTCAGACCAACAACAGCTCCAGCGGCAGGAACTTCAAATTCCTGTGTTAGTGAAGGGGGGATGGTCGCTAACGGAACAGCTGGTTGTTGTAGTGGTTTGACCAAACAAAATTGTTCCGGTTCAGGATCATTTGTATATTGTTATTGTAAGAAACCGATGACTAATCCAACAGCTACTCCAGTAAATAAAACATGTACCACGAGAACTTGGGTAGGAAATGTGTGTCAGACTCGAAATTATCAGAGAGCTTCAAATTTGGCCTGTGATGCCTCGAATTGTTCACTAAATGATCCAACTCCAAAATCAAGTCCATGTATTGGTGAAGGAGGGACAGTGGCAAGTGGATTACATTGTTGTAGTGGTTTGACCCAACGAAATTGTAGTGGTTCAGGATCTTTTGTAACTTGTAAATGTGAGAAACCAGTAACTAATCCAACAACTACTCCAGTAAATAAAACATGTACCACGAGAACTTGGGTAGGAAATGTGTGTCA
>CAZKWZ010000027.1:2094-6275 GCA_964556795.1 uncultured Gammaproteobacteria bacterium
CTACTCCAGTAAATAAAACATGTACCACGAGAACTTGGGTAGGAAATGTGTGTCAGACTCGAAATTATCAGAGAGCTTCAAATTTGGCTTGTGATGTTTCAAATTGTGCTATTAATGACCCGACGCCAGGCTTGATTAATCCAACAAAGGGGCCAGAAGATAATCTTGGGAGAACAATTGAGCCAACGGAGATTTTGTCACCAACTCCAACAACATATCAAATGCCGATTCCTACGCCTACAAATATACCGGTAAGATTGGCGGGTGTAGCTATGGGGGCAGTAAAAACTTGGTTGGATACTTCGATATTTAAATGTTGGCAATCAAGTGGAAAGCCAGATGGTTGTACTTGTAGCAATAATTTAAATTGTGCAAGCCAAAACTGTGTGGCTGGTAAATGTCAAATTGTTCCAGTAAATCCAATTAATGAAGTTCCAAGAGAAGTAATAGTTAAGCCAACAAGAGCACCAATATGGTTTAATGTACCGTGGTTTAAGTGTTGGCCCGCAAGCGGTAGACCGGATAATTGTTCTTGTGAAAAAGATTCTCGTTGTGCAAGCCAAAACTGTAATGACGGTAAATGTCAACCAATACCTGAGGTTGAAGTAGTCCCGCAGCCAGCAACAGATTGTGTTTATGGAGTTGATTATAATGGTGATGGAATTGTCAATAGTATTGACATGATGAAGTGTTTACAGGATAAGTAGTAAACTTAATTGTGTTGGATAAAAATAATATTGCCAATAAAAATATTTTTCTAGGATTATTGACGGTGGCAATATCGATTTTGGCTTTGGCGATATATTCGGGAGGATTTCTTGAAGAAGGGGATTCAAGAATTTTGGGTGTTCATACTGTACCAACCCCTTTTCCGACGATGAGACCGACGGCGCCAACTCCATTTCCTACAGTTAGATCAGATACTGGTTGCTTGAGTGACGGGTCTTATACATCGAATGCTAGTGATTGTTGTAGTGGAAAAGCAGTATACGTTTTTTCGGTTTATAAGTGTGGTGAGATTAATTTACCGACTTTGAAACCGACTCCTAATAAAATAATTGAAAAGGAGGTTATTAATAATGCGATAGAGGTGACTCCAACCTTAGTGAAACTGACTAATTGTGAACCTGCAGTTTTGGAAACAACCTGTATCTCTAATAGTGGTCAAAATTGTCATTGGTATCGAGATGCTAATTGTAATTGGACTTGTGATCGGAATTGTACAGAAGTCAAAAGGTGTGAGCCGGGTAATTTGGGAATTAGTTGTATCAACAACAATGGTGAAAGCTGTCAAAAGTATCAAAATTCAGATTGTAGTATCGACTGTAATCAAAATTGTCATAGTAATCAGAAATCTTCAATGCAAAGTGTCAAGAGTCCGTCCACGACGGTTAGTAGGACTTTTAGTGCTTTAGTTAATATTGTCAAGGTTGGTTCATGTAAAGTTGGGGTGGATTACAACAAGGATGGGGTGACAAACAGTATGGATATTGTGGCGTGTAAGAGTAATACCCCAATAATTGTGAAGGCATTTAGCTCCGTAGTTGACGTAGTAAATACAAGTTTACCTTTGTGGTTGGATTGGCTGACGGTAAAGATGGGGTGGTAAATTTAGGACTGATTATGTGTTTTACAATTATGATGATTACAGGTAAAATAGGCCTATTAACAAGGAGGTGAGCTAATGGCAATTATTGTCAAAAGAAAAAAAGGTGAGTCGAAAGACGATATTATTGGTAAATTCCGAAGACTGTGTTTAGAGGAAGATATTACCGAAGAAGTACGAAAGAGGGCGGCATATGCCAAGCCTTCGATTGGTCGTTACGCAAAAAAGAAAATAATTTTATGGCGGGAAAAATGCCGTAAAAGAGCAAAAAAATCAAGAAAGTATGTGGCGGGATAAAATAAAAACAGAGGCAGTTGAAGCCTTAAAATCAGGTGACAGAAAAAAAGTAGAAGTACTGCGATTTTTAGTGTCTCTGATCGATAAAAGGGAACTTCAATTGCCTTTGAACGCCTTAAATGAGGTCGAAGAGATAAATGTGTTGAGGAAAGAATTAAAAAATAAGGAGGAAGCGAGAGAAATGTTCCTGAAGGCAGGTCGAAACGATCTGGTGGAAGAGCAAGATTATGAAATAGAAATAGTTAAGGCTTATTTACCAAAAGAATTAGATGAAACTGAATTAAGAAAGATCGTGGAGGAAGTCGTAGCCGAGAAAGGTAAAATTTTTGGAGCGGTAATGGGGGAGACAATGAAAAGAGTAGCGGGAAAAGCAAATGGAGATAGTGTTTCAAAAATAGTCAAAGAAGTATTGGCATGAAGAATGTAATTTTATTAAAACATCCAAAAAACTGGGGTCTTGATGAGGGTGAGGTGCTGGATAAAGCTAAAGAAGCTTTAGAATTTTTTAAACTCAAGGAAAATGTTGAATTGAGTGTTATTTTTGTGGGGAGAAAAAAAGCCAAGGAGTTAAATGTGAAGTATCGGGAAAAAGACTATATACCCCAGGTATTAGGTTTTCCAATGTCGAAAGTAGCTGATAGTGATGGTTATATTCGATTGGGAGATATAGTAATTTGTACTCAGAAATTAAAATACGAAATTGATTTTTTGAAAAAGGGTCGAAGAGAGATCTTGACGGAATGGATGAGGCATGGTGTCGAGAATTTGTTGAAATGATGTAGTTTGTGATGTTGTTAAAGTGAGTGGTTTTTGGTTAAATTACGCAGATGTCAGTTTTTCATTTGAAATATAGGCCTAAGAAGATAACGGAACTGGATTTGCCGGAAGTATCGGATAAAATTAAAAGTATAATTTTGAGTGAAGATAATTTTCAGTCATTACTTTTTGCGGGCCCAAAGGGCTCGGGAAAAACTTCAGCGGCAAGGATCTTGGCCAAGGCGGTAAATTGTCTGGACCTAAAAGATGGTGAGGCTTGTGAGAAGTGTGAAAATTGTTTAGAAATCGAGAAGGGGAATAGTTTGGATGTAATTGAAATAGATGCGGCTTCGAATCGGGGAATCGATGATGTCAGGGGTTTAAAAGAGAATGCTTATTTGTCGCCGATCCGGCTAAAGAAAAAAGTCTTTATCATAGATGAAGTTCATATGTTAACCAAAGAGGCATTTAATGCTCTTTTGAAATTGATCGAGGAACCGCCAAAAAACACACTTTTTATTTTATGTACCACTGATGTTCAAAAAATTCCGGAGACGGTCTTATCAAGATTATTGAAGGTTAATTTTAGAAGAGGAAAGGAAGACGAATTACAAAAATCTTTGGAAAAAATTGTTAGTGGGGAAAAAATTAAGATCGAGGCAGAGGCAGAAAAATTGTTGATATTGAACTCTGATGGGAGTTTTAGAAACCTGCAAAGGACTTTTAATGAGGTGTTTTTGCAATTTGGAAAGGAAATTAGCGAGGAACAGGTAAAGGGATATTTTGCCACAATAAGAGGTGAGTATCAGGCTGAAGAGTTGGAAAAAGATTTGGAAAAAGGTGAGAGCAAATTAATTATGGATAAATTGGAAATGATGGCGGAGAAAGGGGTAGATTTTGGGGAATTACGTTTGAAATGGTTGGAACATTTTCATCAAAAAATGTTGTCGGATCTGGATAACGAGGAATTAATTAGAAAAATAAAAATTTTGGTGAAGGCCGGGGAATTGGAAAAGATAGCGGTGATCGAACAGCTACCATTAGAACTAGCAATAATTGAAATGGTGGGAAAAGTGGAGACTAGAGATATAAAACCAGAAGTCAAAGAAAAAAAAGTGGAAAAGGAAAAAGAAATTGAAAGGAAAATTGTCGAAGAAGTAAAGGAGGTGGAGACTAAGAAAGAAGTGGTTTTAGAAATGGCTGAGGTGGAGGCAAAGTGGGGGGAGATACTAAATGCGGTTAAACCATATAATCATTCGGTAGAGGCGTTTTTACGGGCTG
Organism: uncultured Gammaproteobacteria bacterium; assembly: GCA_964556795.1. Taxonomy (GTDB): domain Bacteria; phylum Patescibacteriota; class Microgenomatia; order UBA12405; family UBA12405; genus UBA12158. Next base: position 6,035 of record CAZKWZ010000027.1, read on the forward strand.
CTAGACCTAAAAAGATGACCGACAAGGGACTGATAATCGAAGTTTTTTATAAGTTTCACAAAGAAAAACTTGAGGAAGCTAAAAACAGAAAAATCGTGGAAATAGGGTTGGATAAGGTCTTTGGTGGCTTGGTCAACTTTGAATGTGTTCTAAGTGAAGGTGGAAGTAAAAGGGAGATGCCTCTGAATATTCCAAAGAACGAAGAAAAAGTAGCCACAACTGAGGCAGAAATTTATGATGT
>CAZKWZ010000027.1:6375-8766 GCA_964556795.1 uncultured Gammaproteobacteria bacterium
ATGGCTCAGGCCTTTAAAATTAAAAGAGCTCTAGAATCCGAAGTTACTGAGATGGAAGAAAATGGAATCATAATTAAGGTGACCGGTGATCAGAAAATAAAATATTTGTCAGTAAACGGAGCCGAAAATAAGATCTTAGTGGAAATGATTAATAAGGCAATGAAAAAATCACAGGAAAATGCGGCTAAAAAGATGCAGGATTTGGGTGGACTTGATGGCTTAATGAAATAAAAATGAAAAAGATACCCAGGGCTTTAAATGAGGTAATTGAAAGTCTGTCGAGACTACCAGGAATTGGTCCCAAAAGCGCGGCTAGATTGGGATTTTATTTGCTGTCAGTACCAGATAATTTTTCCGATAAATTAGCGGAATCAATTGTAAACTTAAAGAAGAAAACTAAAATTTGTCAAATTTGTTTTGGAGTAGGAGAAGAGGATGAATGTGAAATTTGCCGGGACAAAAATAGAAATAGAAAAATAATTTGTGTAGTGGAGAGAGCCGATGAGGTTTTGGCGGTAGAGGCGGTGGGTGGTTTTAATGGTCTTTATCATGTCCTTGGCGGAGCAATAAATCCGCTTGATCATATCGGACCAGATGATCTTAAAATTGACGAATTGTTAAGAAGGGTAGAGGGTGATGGAGTTGAGGAGATTATTTTAGCAACTAATCCAACTCTTGAAGGCGAAGGAACAGCATTGTATATAAAAAAGAAGTTAGAAGGAATTAATTATCAGGGAAAGGTGACTAGAATTGGAAGTGGTTTGCCAATGGGGGCAGAATTGGGATTCGCTGACTCAGTAACTTTATCAAGAGCTTTTGAAGGACGAAGAGAATTGTAAAAAAAACATAAATTATGTTTGTAACCAAATTTTTAAAATGCTCACACGTGACGGATTACCTCACAGGCTGTGCTTTTAAAAATTAATTACGGTACATAATTTATTAATATATTGGAAAATAATTATATATAATAATTAAATGGTTGATGCGACAAAAATACTAAATGCGATTCAGAATGCTGGAACGGAGATTGCTGAACAAGGGATAAAGAGTGCGGAACAAGTGATGAACACAGTAATTACTGGTCAGGAATTGGTTGGAGATGCAAAACCCATGAGTGAGGAAGAACTAGCTAAAGCCAAAGCGGAGGATGAAAGAAAAAAGCAAGAAGAGATGGAAAAATTGAGACAAATTCCGGGAAGAAATGTGGAAGGTGAGATAAAACAAATTGTAGAAGAGGAAAAGAGTGAAGAAAAAAGAAAAGAAGAGGAATTTTTGCAAAAAGTAAAAATGCAAAGAGAAGCTGAGGAGAGAGAAAGGGCGGCTATGGCGGCAGAAGAGCCGGGAAATCAAAAGAAAGAGGCGGCCAAACGCTCGATGGCACCAGGTAAAAAGAAAAGTAGTCAGACAGCGGCACCAAATGCTGCCCAAATGTCGGCAACAAGCGAGTTTAAGGGTGGTAAAATTGACTAGGGATGGAACAAAAAATATTTTTTTACAATACGGCAACACGAAAAAAGGAAGAGTTTCGGGATAATAAAGAAATTCCGGTAGGAATATATTCCTGCGGTCCGACAGTATATAGTAGCCCTCATATCGGAAATATGTATGCCTATGTATGTTGGGATGTACTAGTGAGAACGTTGGAATTTTTAGGTTATGAAGTACATCAAGTAGTCAATATTACTGACGTGGGTCATTTGGTAACTGATGCTGATGAGGGTGAAGATAAAATGGAAAAAGGTTCGCGTCGGGAGGGATTAAGTGCTTGGGATTTGGCAAAGAAATATGAAAATGAATTTGTGGAAAATTTGGATAAATTGAATATTAAAAGGCCATGGAAGATGCCTAGAGCTACTGATCATATTAAGGAACAAATTGAGTTGATACAACTAATCGAAAAAAATAATTTTACTTATCAAATTAGCGATGGGATTTATTTTGATACCAGTAAATTTTCTGGCTATGGTGATTTTGCCCATTTGAATCTAGAAATGATTAAAGAAGGAGCAAGAATTGAAGCTAATCCAGAAAAGAAAAATCCAACAGATTTTGCTCTGTGGAAATTTTCACCAAAAGATGGGACAAAAAGACAGATGGAGTGGGAGAGTCCGTGGGGGGTAGGTTTTCCTGGTTGGCATATAGAATGTACGGCGATGTCAACAAAATATTTGGGAAATCCCTTTGACATTCATACTGGAGGTGAGGATCATATTGCGATTCATCACACTAATGAGATTGCTCAGGGTTTTGGAGCCTGGGGGCGACAGACAGCCAATATTTGGATGCATAATGCTTTTATTACTTTTAAAGGAGCCAAAATTAGTAAGAGTAGTGGGGGATTATATACAGTCGCAGATTTGGAAAAAATGGGTTTTGATGCACTGGATT
>CAZKWZ010000028.1:0-8745 GCA_964556795.1 uncultured Gammaproteobacteria bacterium
GTATCGGCATCTGTTGTTCTTCTAGCATTTCTAGAATCTCTGAATCTTTTAGCTGGATCAATAGCTACAAAAACCACGGCGGTCAAAGCAGCAATAATCCCGATTACCACTAAAAGCTCAATTAAGGTAAAAGCTGATTTCTTTTTCATTTAAAAATTAATAATTAATAAGAGCTGAAATAATTTAACACCACCGGACACACCCTTGTCAACGGCATCAATCAAAGTAATTTACTACAAAACATCCGTCATTTATCTCAACCCTATCTTGACACTTCTCCGCTTCCCAATATCACTACCAAGTCACCGGTCATTGATTCGTCAACATTAATGTTTTCATCCTTTATTGACACCAACTTTTTCACCTTCTCCAAATAACTTTGTTTTAATAATTCACTTTTAAAAATTAATTTGTTAACTGTATAGTCTTTGCTGTCTGCATTTCCGCTTTCCACTTGAGTTACCCCACTATCTTTAAAAATTTGTGCTGTTTTTGAAGCTAAACCTGCCTGAGCTGTCCCGTTTTGAACTATTACGTTTAACTCTTCCCAAGATTTAACCGGCGTTGCCATTGGTACCTCTGATGGAATCGGCCTTGGCATGGTAATAGTTACCCCCGGGGCTTTTTTAGTCGATTTTGGCAAAATTGATTTCAGTTTAATCGCCAACACTACCACCCCGGCCACAATTAAAATTAACAATAAAACTAAGGCCAAGGTTTTAAACGAGAATTTTTTATTTTCGTCCTCCGGTTCCATTTCCAAATTTAATACCTCATCATCTCTCCCCTTTATATCCGGTTTTTTCATAATTCCTAAAATTGGATTTGGATCTCTACTAGCCGCTACCGATTCGGTTTCCATAGCCTCAATTTTTATCATCAATTCTTTTGACACCTCATCAATTACTGTCTGAAATTCTTTTATTGGGGCAAATACAATCACCTTTTGTTTACCGTCAAAATTGTTTTCTACCTTATAGTCCCAGGCAAATTCAGAAAAATCTTCCGGAATATCCGCCTTAATCAATTCCTGTAATTTAGCACGAAAACCTTCGTTTACCTCTAGAGGTGGGTCAATAATTTTTTCATAAAGATAACTAATCGAATCAGATAAAAGCAACAATACACTTTGATTTTTTAAATATTCCAAACCCTCCTTAATATCATCTAGCTCTCCCGACGAAATTTCCTTTTCCAAAATCGGCGACGCATTGACCGGAATCTCATAGACCTTTTGTCCAAAGCGATGCCAATATATTACTTTTCTAATCCCTTTCATCTTAGTTTAATAATAGCAAACTATTGGTCAACCCAACTAGATACGACAATCGTCGTTCCCCGATTAATTACTACATTTATTGACCTTGACGACATCTCTCCATTTGCCCCTACATCAAAATCCCAACTACTTCCCACCTGTGAATTCAAAGTCGTCCCACAATCTCCGAGCGGCGTCACAATTGTTGACGGCAAAGTCCCGTTGGAATTAATTTTTAATAACGATTCCTCAGCACAGGCGTCCAAAAGTGCTTGATTATTTTTTACTTTGCTTTCCATTAAAGTCGCTTGTCCCTCAGTTATTGAGGTCAATACCATCATACTCCCGATCAATACCATTACTGCCCCCAAAACTATTACTGTAATCATTGCTGCCAAGGCTTTTCTTTGTTTCATCTTAATTCAATAGAATCAGTAATCGATCCATTTGCTGCAAAATCAGCTCGACCAGTATTATTAATAAAATTTCCCGTCAGCGTATATCTGACATTTTGAGCCAAACTGTTTCCCGACGATAAATTAGTCACCGTAAAAGCAGAAATATTTATCCGACTACTATTTAAAACACAGGGACTGCTTGTCGGACAGCTACCACTACTCCCAAAACCCATTCTAATATCACCACTACTTAGACTAAATATTGTTGGGTTTCTGGCACTATCCGCCATTGTTAAAGTAATACTCGATGCCGTTGTCGCTGAAATAGCCACTGCATTTCTAATTTCATAATTTATTTTTTGAGAAATAAAACGTAAATTAGAAGCTACCTCTTCCTGTGATGTTGACTTTGTCCGTAGTGACATCATATTTATTGACATTGTTAAAAACGTTGTTGCCATTATCGCCAATATCGCCGTATAGACAATTGTTTCTACTAATGTCATGCTCTTCTTCATATCTATTGTTTCCAATATATAAATGTAAATGGTGACACAGTATTTTGAGGTAAGGTCACCCCTAACCCCGTCCCCCCATCAGAATTTGACCAAGTAAAAGTACCGTTGGATGCCATCACCAGTCTCTTAGAAAATAATCTTCTGTTGTTATCCGACAAAGAAAACATTAACTTATCCATATTTACCGGATCACTTTGTAATTCATACCATTTTTGCGGACTGGAAAAAGTTTTCGAAGGCGCCCAGTCACTTTGGGCAGCAATATTAGTTCCAGTCGTACTCACATACCACCCGACATTAGTCGCATTTGAATCATTATAAACAATCACTCCTCTACTGGTTCCCGCCGACACCACCCAGGCGGTGTCTACCAAATGTGTCCCCGCCAAAGGTGCTTGAGAAGAAGTATCCAAATTTGGAAAACCAGTCCAACCAGTACCACTCCAAATTGCCGCCTGCAAATCCGCCCCAGCATTCCCTATTGAAGCAAAAATTAATTGGTCATTGGTCGGATTAGGTGACAAATCCAAATTTGTCGCATCATCAAGAAGTTGGGGAATTGTTCCTCCGGTTCCCCAGGTACAAGCAGCAATTCCCCCGGTACATGGTTTATATCTAGTTCCATTAGTACCATTTGCTCCGCCACTATTTCCCCATACCACCATTAAATCCCCAGATGTTGTCTCATACTCCAAATCAAAGGCATCTACATCCGGAAAAGTAGTCCCAGTATTAATCGCTTCCAGTGAAGTATCAAGTGCCGCCGTCGGCTCGTTAGTAAAAGTACTCCCATTCCAGATTGCCGCGGATAAATCCTTATTAAAATCCACCCAGGCCATCGCTATTAGATTGCTAGTACTCCTGGAATCTCTCACCATCTTCACCCAGTTAATCTTTCCGCTTGTTCTCGCGGGATTAAAATTCACCGCATTAGACCATGACGCCGCTCCGCAGCCCGAAGCTCCTAGTTTTACCCTGTATGCTATTTCATTTGTTGTCGCTACACCTGTCCCGTAAACTACCATTACATCACCACTATTACTTTCATAACGGATATCAAAAGGCCTGCTTGTCGCCGTTATCCCTGTCCCCACCGACCAATCTAAACTCCAGGAAAAACCATTAAAGCAATAAACATATAAATTTCCAGTATTATCCATTAACCCTAAAACTGATTCTGATTCTACTGGAGAAGTCCTAGCCACCATCGTTCTGGCATTTCCCCCGGTTGGCAAATCAATCTGCGTTTTAAAATTATTAGTCGCATCCACATAAGACTTTGATCTTGGTGTAGTTACCGTTCCGTTACCATACAACATCATACCATCGTCTACTGTAGTAATTGCCTTTCTCCAGTTAGTCAATATTGTATCCAACGAAAATGTTTTAGTTTGACCAACACTATAATTCCAGGAAATTAATGACTTAACTAAATAGGTATTTGGATCTGTCGTCCCTCCGGAGCTTACCAGAGTTCCTCCTTCGTCCCGCTGTGCTCGCGTCAAAAATATCTGACGTTTGTATTTATCTGTCACATCACTAGTCCCGGAAAATGCCCATAAATTACTACTAATTCCTATTCCAAAAGTTCCACTTGCTAAAACTGAAAAATTCCGATTTCTAATCGACCTGGCTGCCTCCAAACCCTCCTCTGCCAATCTATTCGCCCGGGTAATTTCAATCGACCGTCTATTTTGCTTTAACACCGGGGCAAATCCGTTTAATCCCGCCCCCATCATTATTGAAAATATTCCCAAAGCTACCACAATTTCCATCAACGAGAATGCTCTTTTTTTAGTTAACATCTACCCCTCCTGCCATATTAACCGTCAATGTGTATGTCTTGCTGTTCCCAGTCAATTTAATCGTTTGAGCACTACTAGGTTCACCCCTAAAATTACTAAATGTTACTGTCGATAAACCACTAATTCCCACACTGCTTGGCAAAATATAGTCATCCTTTATTGTCGGTGAGGCACAGCTACTTCCAAACATCCTTATAGTACTCCCCGTCAAACACACCCCCCAGGCTACATTATTTTTTTTAGAAATAGCATAACTCTGAGCTTTTTGTATCGAAGACACCAACATATTTTTGGCACCTTCTAAACTATTTTGCATATACATTTTAGAAGTATATGTTGCCGAAGCCGTGATCATCACCACAAATATCCCGATAACTACAATTAATTCTATTACTGTAAAAGCTTTTCTGTTATCCAAGTGAACCTGTTAATTGATAGATAGGACCAATAATGGCCAGGGCAATAAATGCCACCATCAATCCAATAACTATCAGAATAGCTGGTTCTAAAATGGTGGTCAAATTTCTAGCTGTTTCCTCAATATCTTCTTCATAAAATTGACTTACATAGATCAAAGACTGATCAATTGATCCAGTTTTCTCCCCCACCGCCACCATATCCGCTACTAAACGGGGAAATAACAATTTACAAATAGGTCTCTTTAAAAAATCACTAATACTAATTCCCTTTTCCAGACTCTCTGATAGTTTTTTGATTGTCCTTTTATATTCCAAATTGACCTGCGAAGACCAGCAAATTTCCAACCCCTCAAAAATCGGTAAACCACTTTTAATCAGTGTCGATAAATTTCTCGCAAAAGTCGCCACCTCTCTTTCTATCAATAGTCGACCAATAAAAGGAACCTTTAATATCTGCCCATCTATCCATAGTTTTATAAAAGGCACTCGTGCCAATAAAACCATCAGTATAATCATGGCAAAAATTGCTCCGAAAAATATCACTCCATAATTCTTCATAAAATTAGCCACCCCCAACAACATTTGAGTCGATAACGGCAACTTAGTATCAAAGGCTGAGAAAAAATCAACTAATTTGGGCAAGATAAACAAGCTCAAAAATGCTGCCAATACCAAAATCGCCACCACCACTAATATTGGATACATCATTGCCCCTTTAATTCTCTTTTTCAAAGCGTAGTCTTTCCCTAATTGATCAGCCAAATAAGCCAAACTTTCATCCAAATTTCCTGTCGATTCTCCCACCTTTATAATTCCAAGGTACATATCATCAAAATCTCTATGATCCGATGCCAGGGCATCATGAAAAGAAGATCCATTATCTACTTTTTGTTTTACTTTTAATAATGTCTTTTTAACCTCCCCTGAGCTGGATTGATCCGCCAAGTTGTCCAAAGCCTCAGAAATAGTCACTCCGGCCTTAATCATCACCGCTAAATGTTTAGTGAGAGTTATTTTTTCAATTTGTTTTAAGGCCATAATTATATTTTAGTAACCCTTAAAATTTCTTCAAGAGTTGTTATCCCCAGCAGTACTTTTCTCATGCCGTCTTGCAACATGGTTTGCATTCCCGCCTTTACTGCCAATTTATTAATTAACTCCGCCGATTGTTTGGAAATAATCGCCTCCCTGATCCCTTGGTCAACAATCATTACCTCAAAAATACCTACCCGATCATTATAACCAGTGTTATGGCAAAAAGAACAACCCTTACCATGATAAACCCTCAAACTTTTTTTGTTTCCAAAAAATTCCTCTGTCGTTTTTTCATCAAAATCAAGTTTCCTTAAATCCTCAGGATTTATCTCCTGGGAAATCCGGCATTTCTGACAAATTTTTCTCACCAATCTCTGAGCAATTACACAATTGACCGATGAGGCAATAATAAAAGGCTCAATCCCCATCTCCATCAGACGGGGAATAGTTGTTGCCGCATCATTAGTATGAATGGTCGACAATACCAAGTGTCCGGTCAAAGCCGCCTGTGAAGCAATTTGAGCAGTTTCCTGATCACGAATTTCCCCGACCAGAATTATGTTTGGATCCTGACGAACAATAGACCTCAACCCTTCTGCAAAAGTTAAATTTGTCAACGGATTTACTTGAATCTGGTTTATTCCGTCAATTTCGTATTCCACCGGGTCCTCAATCGTCATGATATTTACTGCCCTGGTATTTATCAATTTCAAAACTGCATACAAAGTCGTAGTTTTACCAGAACCTGTCGGACCTGTCGACAACACCATTCCAAATGGTTTTTGATAAGCCGACGTTACCTTTTTCAAATCCTTGTCATCTAAACCCAAAGTCGTCAATGAAAACTGTCGTGAAGCCGATGACAACAACCGCATTACTGCCTTTTCTCCATTTACGGTTGGAGTAATAGATACCCGCAAATCTATTTTGTTTTCCCCTACTTTAAATTGAAATTTACCATCCTGAGCTGATTGTTGTTCATCAATCCGCAACTTTGACATCACCTTTATTCTCGATATCAGTTGTGTATGAACCCTAATTGGTACCGAGGCCACATCATGTAAAACCCCGTCTATTCTAAAACGAATCGTTGACTGTTTTTCCCCGGGTTCAATGTGGATATCGGAGGCATGATTCTTTTCTGAATATTTAATAATTAAATCTGCCAAGGTAATAATTGGTGCATCCACCGAGTTACTATCCGCTGATTCCAAACTTAGCTTTTGTACCTCTGCCTCAAAACTACTCCCCAACTTCGACTCCCTATCCTCCCAAAATTTATTAACATTTCTTGAGGTACTGAAACAAATTTTTAGAGGTATCCCAACTTTCTTAGCCACAAAATCAATCGCCGTTTGGTTATTTGGATCCGAGGTGGCAATCGACAAACCATGCTTATCTTTTTTAAACGGTACGATATTCTGTTTTTTTGAAAATACCTCGCTTACCAAACTCAACCATTCATCCTTAATCTCCTGTTCATCCAATTTTACAAAAGGGACCGAATACATATCCGCCATTATCTGACCAATCTGTTCATCGGTCGCCAAATCCATATCATACAAATATTCCGTCAAGTCTTTTCCTTGACTCTCCGCCATCTCATAAGCCGACTTTAGTTTAGTTTCGTCAATTACTGCCAATTCCAATAAACGTTTATACAGATTATTGTTGTTTACTTCCATTTCAATATTAAGAAACCATTTTATTAATCTTCTCTACCAACATATCCAAAGACAAATCACTCTTCACGACAAAATCTGTCGCCCCCAATTCTTTAGTCCTATCTACATCTTCTTTTTGACCTAAATTCGAAGCCACCACTATCGGAATTGATTTATATTTTGGATTCAGACGAATATTTTGTAAGGTCGTAAAACCATCCATCACCGGCATCACTAAATCAAGTAATATCAAATCCGGAGTATAGGTCTCTAAAATTTTTAATAATTCCGCCCCATCACCAGCAATTTGGACCTCAAAACCAGCCTTCGTTAATTTAAAACGATAGGCACTACTCAAAAATTTATCATCTTCGGCTACTAATATTTTTTTCATTCTTTTTTATCGGGAATAAATCCCTTGATCGTTTCTACTATCTGATCAAGACGATATTCCGCTTTTAAAAAATATTTATCTACACCTAAGGCTAGCATACCCTTGGCTTCATCTGAACTAGCAGAATTCGACACCACCACTACTGGTATTTGACTCCACCTATTATTTGCCTTTATCTCCCTCAAAAATGTCATTCCATCCATTCCCCCTAAAGGATAATCTAACCAGATCACATTTGATAAATCCTCCTTACCTTTTAAATATTCCGGTGCCTCCTCCGCACCACTACAGCCCACTGGTTCCAAACCATTCAAACTTAATTTTTTTAAAATTACTTCTAAAAGCATTTTTTCGTTCTCAATTACCAATATGTCCAAAGTATGTTTCTCTATAATATTTTTTAACTATTAATTGTAACCTGACCTTTTTTGGCTTTTACCCCAGCCACTGGCAAGGTAAACCAAAAAGTTGTCCCCTCTTTTTCTTTACTTTCAAACCATATCTTTCCTTCTGATGACTCCACAATTGCCTTGGCTAAATATAGTCCCAAACCAGTTCCTTCAGTTTTCAGCTTCACAATATTTTCCCCTCGATAAAATCTCTGGAAAATATTATCTTGATCCTGACTCGGAATTCCCAATCCCGTATCGCTCACTTGAGAAACTATTTCTTCACCTTTTTTAGAGAGACTAACCGTTATTTTTCCCTCAATGGGAGTATATTTATTAGCGTTAGTCAACAAATTCTTGTACACCTCCCGAATTAGTTTTGGATCAATACTAATTTTTGGTAATTTATCCTCAATATTCAAAACTATCTCCTGTTTTTTCTCCTTGATTTGATTATCAATTTCTACCAAAACATCTTTTACCAATTGCCCCAAATCAGTCGCCTGAGGATCAACAATAATCCGTCCCGACTCAATTCTTGAAATATTTAAAAGAGAATTAATTAAACTAATCATCCTTTCATTTGATTGAGAAATATTATTAACAAACTCTCTCTGTTCATCAGTTAGTTTCCCTGCATCCCCCGCCAAAAGTATTTCGCAAAACCACTTCATTGCTGAAAGCGGGGTTCTTAGTTGATGGGAAGTTAAATAAATAAAATCAGTTTTACCCCGATCAACCTCTTTCTCATGCGTAATATCCCTCTCTACTCCAACAAAATAGACAATATCATCCCGATTATTTAACACCGGAGAAATTGTTAACTTGGCAATATAAGACTGACCGCTTCTTCGATGATTATTAA
>CAZKWZ010000029.1:0-8055 GCA_964556795.1 uncultured Gammaproteobacteria bacterium
GCAGCTGGTGAATGTTCCCGTTTTCAACCTTTTAATTCTCGCCAACAACACAAGAGTACCTATACCCTATTAGATAAACCTATTATCGCCTGGACCATCGAGTCTTTAATTCGTGCTGGTATCAAAAAAATCGAAATTGTTAAATCCCCAGGCGACAATTCTCTATCTCAAGCTCTAGAAATTTATCAGAGTAAGGTCAAAATTAATTTTCACGACCAAAAAGAAGCTCTCGGTATGGGCAATGCCATAATTTCTGCTCTTTCATCTCTTGATAATCAATTCATCCTTTTAAATTCCCAACAATTAAATATCGATAGACATCTAAAGTTGTTTAATTCCCATCCTGAAGATTTTGCCGATTCCTTAGTTATGTTTTGTCAGGAAACTACTGAACCTCAAAAATACGGCATTCTTGGTCTGGATGGTGATAAAGTCACTAAAATTGTCGAAAAACCAACCGATTTAACCGGGTTGTCAAATCAAAGAGTTTTGGGAATTTATATCCTTACCAAAAAATTCGTTGATTTTATGAACACTACTCCAGTTAGTGAATACCAATTTGAACTTTCTCTTGACCAATACCTCCAAAAGAACTCTGTCAAAGCCATTAAAACTCCCGAACTCGGCCTTTCTTTAAAATATGCCTGGGACCTCTTTCCCATTGCCTCACATTTAATTTCCGAGCTTAGCTCTGGTCAACAACTTATCAGTCCCCAGGCTAAAATCCATCCCACCGCCATTATAACTGGGCCAGTTATTGTCGAAGACGAAGCAGAAATTTATGAATACAGCCTTATTCAGGGGCCTTGTTATATCGGCAAAAAAGCCGTTGTTGGTAGTTATTGTAAAGTTAGAAAAGATTCTGTTCTAGAAGCCGGAGCTCAAGTTGAAAATAGTGTTGAAGTTAAACACTCCCTAATTGGCTCCAATTCTCACATTCACTCAGGGTATGTAGGTGACACTATTATTGGTCAGGATTGTCGTCTAGGTGCTGGCTTTGTCACCGCCAATCGTCGTCTTGATCGAGAAAATATTAAAATCTTTATCAAAGACAAGTTAGTCGATACCAACAATAGTTTTATGGGGGCCTTAATTGGCGATAATGCCAAAATTGGTATTCATTGTGGTACTAACCCTGGCGCAGTTATTCCTAGCAACGAAGTCATCCTCCCGGGAACAATCGTTCCCTCGCACCCACCTAAAAATTCTTGATTTTCTCTGTCAATTCCGAAAAATCAGTAAAATCTTTTCCATATACCAGAGCCTTTCCTCCATTTTCTACTCCCATTTTGCAATCCTTTTCATAGCTATCACCTACATACAAACACTCACTTGGATTTAATTTCAGTTTTTCCCAGGCAATCTGCAAAAATTTTATATTTGGTTTCATTAACCCCACTAAACTACTCCCCACCACTAAATCAAATTTATCCCTTAACCCAAATTTACTTAATTTTATTTCTATTTGATCATCAAAATCTTCACTCATCAAAATATATTTCACCCCTTCAATTTTATTTTCAAAAAATTTTGCTACCCCCTTATTTAATTGAATAATCTCTCTCAATTTCTTTTTTTGAATTTCTACCGCATCTTCAACCAAATCAACCTCAGAAATCAGTTTCGATAACGAATAGCTAAATTGTCTTTCTTCTGGTCTTTTTGAATCCTTTAAAGTATCTAAAATCCCTCGCCATGATTCAAACAATTTCTCCGAATCCATTTTTTTCTGTTTGGCCACCCAATTTATCGCTGCTTTATATGTCTGCCCCGAAACCTCCCTGGTGTTTACTAAAGTGTTATCTTGATCAAAAAAAATTGCCTTAATCATTAGTGTTATATTAACATTAATATGTCAAAAGCTACTGTCGCTCTGGTTACCGGCTGTTTTGATCTTCTCCATTACGGCCATTTCAAGTTTCTTCACTTTGCCAAATCTCAGGCCGACACTCTAATTATCGCTCTCGAAAGCGATGAATTTTTAAAAAGACAAAAAGGTCCCTCCCGACCTCTTTTTTCTCAAAAAATCAGACGGTATTGCCTTTTAGAATTAAAAAGTGTCAACCGAGTCATCTCCCTCCCTGCTCAAGTTAACTATCTCAAACTACTTCAAAAAATTAATCCGGACTATTTAATTATTTCTTCTAATGACTCCAACTATAAAGAAAAGTATCAAATATGCCGTCAACTCGGTATCAAACTACTGATTTTTCCCCGACTCAAAAAATACTCAACTACGAATCTTACTTCTCTGACTATTCCCAAATCTGCAAAAAATTTTTGAACTTAAAAACAATCCTTCCCAAAAATAAAGTACACCTATCTCTACTTTCCTTTTAAATTTGAACCATGTGTTTTTCTTGCTGTAATCAAAATAAGCCGGAACATTATCGACGAGCCAGACCTTTTTCTCGTTATCAATCATAATATTATCAGAAAATATTGGACACATTTTTAATAGTTTTTCATAAAAAATACCCCCGGTTTTTAATCTCAACCCGGAAAGATCCAAAGCAAAACCATTATTTAACCCATTTCTGGTTAAGCGCATTATATCCGCCAAATCTTCCAAAACCTCCGGCACCAATATTTCATCTGTCAAACTGGCCTTATAAATTGGCTTTCCATGTATCTGTTCCTGTACCACTGCCGGTCTCGGACCATCCACACCGTCCACTACCATCACCATTGTCGGTGGTGACACCTCTCCAAATAGTTTCACTGCCTCCTGTTTTTGTCTTGCCCAATCAAAAGGATCTTTATCATCAGCAATTTTTCCAATATGCATTTTTAACACTTTCTCTCCGTCTCCTAAGACTACGCTACCATACTCACTCCGCCCTCTCCCCCAATCACCATAACCAACTTTTTTCCAACCTTTTCCTCTAGCAATAGGCATTAAATTAAATTCACCTTCTAACGCCCTCTCTCCCGGAACACGTTTGGGAATCACCTTGACAGACAAGGCGTTCATCACCCAATTTGGACTTATTTCTCGAAACACAGGACAAAATTATAACATAGGATTATTTCTTCGGATACTGTTGAACTTCGTTAAATTTATACGAAATTTCTATCCCCACCTTTTTAAACATCTCCTCTGATTCTCCTCCGGTCTGATATTTCCGTTCACAAAAAACCCTTTTTATACCACAATTTATTAAAAGCATGGCACAAGTTCGACACGGTGTCATCCGACAATATACTGTTGAACCATCAATCGAAACCCCAAGTTTAGCTGCCTGACAAATTGCATTTTGTTCAGCATGTACAGTTCTAACACAATGATCCGAAATTTTACCATCTGCATCAATCGTCTTTTTTATCTCATGTCCTTCCTCATCACAATGAGGTAAACCCGCCGGACTACCTACATATCCCGTCACCAAAATTCTCTTATCTCTGACTATTACACAACCACTTCTACCCCTATCACACGTTGCTCTCTTAGAGACTGCGTCAGCCAATTCTAAAAAATATTCATCCCAACTTGGGCGAATATATTTCGTTTCCTCGGTCTTTCTTGATTTTGTCATTTGTTTTTTAAAATATTTAAAAATTTTTCAATCTCGTTATTAAGTTCTTCTATCGTACCGTCATTATTAATTACATAATCCGCCACCCTTTTAACCGCCAACAAGTTTTGTTTGTTTGGATCATCCGACTGCATTTCCATTTCTTCCTGCTTTGAAAACTCCTCAAAACTGACCCCGTCTTTTACTCCCCCTCTTTTCAATACCCTTTCGTATCTTAATTTTTGGTCGGCATCTACCGCCAATACCACCCCGCCTTTTTCTCGTAATTTTTCCACTTCCCCCAAAGTTCTAATACTTTCGATAATTGAATTTCCGACATTGTTTCCTGCCCTCCGAATTAGCTCCTCGGCGATATAACCTGCCCCATATTTTGCCCTTAAATCATTTGCCACTATTATCATACTATCCCTATTTACCGGCATATTTCGTCTGACAATCTCCTCGGTCAACAACCCGCTAGCACTAAAATGTTGCCAATTCTTCTGTTTAACCAAATACTCAACAATTGTTCCCTTCCCTGCCCCATTAGTCCCCGTAATTCCCAAGACCACCTGCCTTTGACTCATATCAACTAATATATCATCCCCAAGTTAATTTGACCTTATCCTGATATAATATACTTATCAATTCCACACCTATTTCCTCTGAAAACCTCTTTAAGGTCGGTGATTATCTAACTGATTTTGACAATATTTATCAAATTTTTGATAAAAAAACCGCAAAAGATTACCGGGGTATTAGTGCCGAATACTTTCTCTATCACCCCCTTAACTCCGACCAAAAAGTAGCCTCATTCTCTATCCCTACAGAAAACATCGAAAAAAGTGGTCTTCGTCATTTAATTAGTTCTCAAAGTATTCCGGATATTTATAAATTTCTTCAAAAACCAATTGATCCTACCGCCAATTTTGATTTTAAAACCATAAAAGAAATCCTCTACCTCAATGACCCCCATAAAACCGTTTATGTTTTAAAACAACTTTGTGCCAACAAAGCCGCCACGGGTGAAAAATTTTCGCAAAATTACCAAGATACCATCGACAAAATTATCTTTCATCTCTCCCAGGAAATCGCCTTTGTTACCCAAAAGAGTCCAGAATCAGTTGAGAAAAAAATCAAATCCCTGCTTTGAATTGTGACCTATTTTTTGCTTTAATATTAATAACTCATCCTTTATATCGGCCGATTATTTGTATACAATGAATCTAAAGTGATTTCCCAAAAATTTTACAGCCAAATTTCCCTTTGTCCAAATTGCCAAGGTTGGGGAACCCGCGAATTTCCTTCTCAAAAACCAAATGATCCCTGTCCCGAATGCCTGGGTAAGGGTGTTTTTCTCTCTCAATCCGATAATCTCTATATCTGCGATGCCCCCACTTTTATTGACTATAAAAGTCGTAAAAAAGCCCTAATTTTAAAGATACTATTTATCTCTATCGCTATATTACTTCTCGTCCTTTTTTTGGTTCTCATTCAAAATTTTATTTCCAATTTTTCTTCATTTTAATTCACTATCATGACTCCCCAACCATCACTTATTCCCCAAAATAAAAATAATCCTCTCCTCTCACCTCAAACTGAAGAAAATTTTCATAGTCCCCAAATAAAAAATATTTTTGAGTACTTTTCCCAAGAACTAATAAAAACTTTGGAGCTTGCCTGTCAACAAACTCGAAAACAAAATCAAAGATACCTCCTTCCCTGGACCTTACTCTCCACTCTCACTAGCCAAAAAAATATTGTCACCAAATTTGATAAAAGTACTCTCGACACTATTCAAAATAAAATTCAATCCACTATTACTTCTGAAAGCTCCGCTCCCTTTTCCGGAATAGTTTTCTTTTCTCCGGAAATCAAAAAGATTCTTCTTGCTGCTTATTTTATCTCCAAACAACAATTTTCCACTTCTATTACCAATGAACATCTACTTCTAGCTCTTAGTGTTTATCCTGACATTCAGGATTTATTTTCCTCAATAAATTTTTCTCTCAGCTCTAGCCCCAATTTTCGTATTCCCGATACTCTCAAAAAATACTCCACTGATCTTTCAGTTGACTCTCAAAAAAATATTAAAAATTATCAGGAACGAGACCAGGAGTTGGAAAATATTATTAGAGTTTTGGCCAAAGAAAATAAACACCACGTCGTACTTCTCGGAAACGAAGGGGTCGGTAAATCAACTCTTGCCTTTGGCCTGGCTAGCTATTTGGCCGCCAATAAATTTCCCAACTTTACCGATGTTAGAGTCATTTCACTTGACCTAAGTAATCTCTTTCCCTCTACTTCCCAAATCAATTTTGATACTCAAAAAATAATTGAAGAAATTGCCTCACTTGGAAAAATAATTTTCTTTTTTGACAAAGTTGATCTACTCTCCAGTGATATCCAAATCTCCCAACTCATCAACTTTCTCCAAAATTTAGAAAAAGAAGGTAATGTTTATTTTGTTTTATCTACTGCCCCCCAATTTTTCAAAGCCTACATCTCCGAAAATCCTTATTTTTCTTCCTCTTTTGAAACTATAAAAATTGAAGAATTATCCTCCGACTCTACTCAGGAAATTGTTGCTGCCGAGTCTCCCCGTGTTGAAAAACGTTATCAAGTAAAAGTTGAATCATCAGTTTTCAAAGAAGTAACTACTTTATCCAAAAGATACTTGCCCGGCAGTATGCCCCAAAAAGCCATTTCTCTTCTTGAAGAGGTTTGCGCCAGCGTTTCCTTTAAGAAAAAAACTGATGTCACCACCGAAGACGTCCGAGATGTTGTCTCTAAAAAAACTGGCATTCCTCTCAGTTCTCTAACCGAATCTGAAACTGAAAAATTAAAAAATTTAGAAAATCTTTTAGCCGCCCACGTCATTGGTCAAAAAGAAGCTATTGTCAAGGTTTCCGAATCTTTAAAAAGGGCTAGAGCTGGGCTAAAAGATCCCCGAAAACCCATTGGTTCTTTCCTCTTTTTGGGACCCACCGGAGTTGGAAAAACCGAATTAGCCAAAACCCTGGCCAAAGTCTTTTTTAATGACGAAAAAGCTTTTATTAGATTCGATATGTCTGAATATGCCGAATCTCACAGTGCCCAAAGGCTCATTGGTTCTCCCCCGGGGTATGTTGGCTACGAAGAAGGTGGTCAACTTACCAACCAAGTTTTAGCCCGACCCTATTCTCTGATTCTTTTTGATGAAATCGAAAAGGCTCACCCCAGAATCTTTGATCTCTTTCTCCAAATTCTTGATGACGGCCGACTTACTGATTCTCAGGGTCAAATGGTAGATTTTAAAAATACCCTAATCATCTTTACCAGCAATATCGCCTCGCAGGAAATTTTCTCCCATGGAGAAGATCTAACCAATCCAAAGTTTGACCGACAGGAATTTTTTGAAGAAACTATTATGCCTTTGGTTAGGGAATTTCTCCGACCTGAACTAATTAACCGTTTTGATGACATTATCATGTTCAACCTTCTAGGCAAAACCGAACTCCTGGAAATTGCCCGCCTGAAAATTAAACAACTCCAAGACCGTCTTAAAGAAAAAAATATTAACTTCGAAATCTCTGACAAAAAATTACACGACCTAGTTGATACTTCTTACAATCCCTCTTTTGGGGCCCGCTCTCTGGAAAGAGCTATAAAAGATCAGATTGAAAACTATGTTGCTAAAAAAATTATTTCCGGTGAAGTTAAAGAAGGAGAAAATATCACATGGTAGAAGTCATCCCCTGTCCAAAATGTAATGGTTCCGGTTGTGATATCTGTAAAGGTAAGGGCACTATTCTCAAAGACGAAAATGGCAAATTTTATGTTAATGACCTCCCCCAGGAATCAAACAGAACTACTGAAAATAATTCCTGGAATCTCATCTCTAAATTTGTCTCCTCTCTCTTAGAAGAGCCCCACGATTTTATTTGGGCCAGTAAAAAAATTAAAAAATAATTTATTTCCCAAAAATAAATTCTTTTATTTCTCTGGTCCTCGTCAGGGCTAACAAAATCCCTCCCACATGCTCGACTATTTTCATCTCTATTGCCACCATCCCTTTGTGCACACTACAACTTTTTGGGATAAACTCATCATTCTCAGCCCAAAACACCATCATATTCTTCCAATCCTTATTTAAAATATTTTTGTGAATTTTTGTATATTCCTCAACCGCTTCCTTAAAAACTTTATTCCTATTGGCCAACTCTAGATATTTCTTTTTTTCAAGATAATTCAATTTTATCTTTGCCCGACTCCATCCACAAAGAGAAATTATCTTTGGAATCTTTTCTCCATATCTATCTTTTGCCACCAAAGACGCCACCATTCCGGCACTAATTCCTATTAACCCAATTTCACCATCAATAGATTCAATTTTCCGACTTAAACTCTCAACAACTTCACTAAAATTTTTTCTTTTTTCCCAACCACAATTAAAAATTTCCGTCTCTACTCCCAACTCCCTACTCAATTTTATTTCTACCAACTTAAAAATAGGTAAAGTTTTTTCTTGATCTAATCCGGTTAATACTAAAATTTTCTT
>CAZKWZ010000030.1:0-7726 GCA_964556795.1 uncultured Gammaproteobacteria bacterium
CTCTTACATTTAATTCAGGTTTTTCCTCAACTTCGGCAAATAATTTATTCAGCACCTCACCAACTTTTCGACTAGGTTTAATTTTTAAAATTTCCATAACATCGTTCCCATCCACCTTTAAATCCTTGACTGTAAATGGTTGTTTTTGAACTTCAACCAATCTTTTTTTAAATAACTCCCATCTCCAACTGCTTTCCTTTGCCCCAGAACCCAATCTGTCACTCCTTCTTAAGGAAATCATCTCCTCCAAATATTCCGGGGTTACATTTCTGATAAAACGTCTCACTGCTTTGTCGGTTTGGGTATCCTCAACCGTAAACATATGCCACCTAACTAAAATAAAAAGTTGTTCTAATTCCTTATTAGAAAGTCTTAGTCTTTTACCTATTTTAACGGCAATTCTAGAACCTACCACTTCATGATTGTGAAAAGTTTTTTCCCCATTTACTTCTTTCATTACCACCGGCTTACCTACATCATGAAGTAGGGTAGCCAAACGAGTTACCGGGTCTTTACTCTGACAATTGTTTAGAGCCTCAAGTTCATGATCCCAAACATCATAGATATGATGTCCTTTTTGTCCCATACCAATTCCCGGTAAAAGTTCTGGCATTATTTCAGCCAAAAGCCCGGAATTTTTTAACAGTCTTAGTCCATCCCCTGGTTTTTTACAAAGTAAAATTTTAAAAATTTCATCCCGAACTCTTTCACTGGCAATTTCGTGAATCAACTTCGCATTTTTTTGAATTGATTCAAATGTCTTTTCTTCAATTAAAAAACCGATTTGAGCCGCAATCCTAATAGCCCGCATCATTCGGAGAGCATCTTCTGAAAACCTATCGTCTGGGTTTCCTACAGTTCGAATTAGTCTGTTGTTTAAGTCTTCAATTCCGCCGTTCATGTCAGTTATTTGTCCCTTGATATCCATCGCTAAGGCATTGATGGTAAAATCCCGCCTTTCAACATCTTCGGCTAATGTCTTTCCCCATTCCACTTTATCCGGATGTCTTTTGTCACTATATTCTTTTTCGCTTCGATAAGTAGTAATTTCAAAAATTTCTCCATCTTTTAAAACCACACTAAAGGTTCCAAAATTATTTTCGTAAAAATAATTTTTAGGAAATATTTTTTTCATTTCTTCGGGAGTTAAATTAGTGGCAAAATCCCAATCTTTTACTTCTCTTTTTAATACCCAATCACGGACAGCTCCGCCGACTACATAAATTTCTCCACCATTATCGATGATTTTTTGCATCACCCCCTTTACCTTTTCCGACAATTGTCTTTTCTCCATTTCCTAATTTTACCTTAAAAAACAATATTTAATTCCACCGAAAAGCCCGTCTTGCGACGGGCTTTGAAATTTACAGTTAAAAGATAACTTTAGTTTCTCTCGGGACGTGGAAGAGCTTCTTTAACAGCGATATTTCTACCCTGTTGATCGCTTCCATCTAAAGATAAAGCTGCTTGAGCCATTTCTTCAGTTTCAAATTCTACAAAACCGAAGCCTTTGCTGCGGTGAGAGAACTTGTCAAAAACTATATTTGCGGAGATGACTGTTCCGAAGGGCGCGAAAATCGCGTTTAGTTGGTCATCTGTCATGTTGTAGGATAAGTTTCCTACGAAAAGCTTTTTTGCCATTTTTTTCGAATCTCTTACGATTCAATAACCTTACTAATAATATGATCAGAATATAGGTAATGCTTTCTGATCTCTACAGTATAGCATACAATAGGCTAATGAAGACCAAATTAGTTTTTCAAAGTGATACAACTATTACTCGGGAAACTCCGCCTGAATCTATTGTCAGCTTACTTCTTAAAAACCGTCAGATTACTGATTCCACCTCCTTTTTGACCCCACCGTACCCGGACTTTCCTCTGGATTCTTCAAAAGTAGTTTCTTTAATCAAGAAATATTTGATTACAAATAAAAATATCCTTATTTATGGGGATTATGATGTTGACGGCCTCAGCTCTACTGCACTTTTATGGCAGGCTTTATATCCCATTTCTAAAAATGTTTTACCTTTTGTTCCTCATCGGGAAATCGATGGCTATGGTTTTAAATCCCAATCATTCTTTAGAATTGAAACTGAAAAAAAGTGTCATTTTGACCTCTTAATTACAGTAGATAATGGGATTGTAGCCGATTCTGAATTTGCCAAAGTTAAGGAAAAATATCCAAATATTAAAATTGTGGTTATCGACCACCATCTACCATCCGAACAGTTAAAATATGTCGACGCTATTTTTCACTCCATTGATACTTCAGCGGCTGCTTTGGCCTGGTTTATCGCTAAAAAATTTTCTCCTACTGCCGATATTTCTCTGGCAGCCCTCGGAGTTGTCGCCGACTGCGAACCACTATTGGGTATTAATCGTTCCTTGGTGGTTCATGGATTAGAAAAGCTAAGAAAAGAACCTTCACCGGGAATAAAAAAATTATTGGACATTTCCGGTTCAAAATCCAATAATCTTAGTGTTTATGATTTAGGTTTTCTGATTGGTCCCCGTCTCAATGCTGTTGGTCGTTTATCTGATCCCACCGATGCTTTGCGTCTTTTATGTAGTCGAAATTTAGCTGAGGCTGATAAATATGCCAAGTTGTTAAACAACTTCAATCAACAAAGACAAAGTTTGCAAAAAGAATCTATTGAAAGTGCCGATCAAAATCTTAACCCTAAAAATAAAGTTATATTTGTAGCTGATGAATTTAACCCCGGTATTATCGGTTTAATTGCCGGTCGTCTGACGGAAAAATACCTTCTGCCTTCAATTGTGATTGCAAAAAATGGTGAAGTGGCCAAAGCATCCTGTCGCTCTATTCCTGAAATCAATATTATTGAGGTTCTAAGAAAATTTAATAATTTGTTTGTTGATTTAGGTGGTCATCCGGGAGCAGCCGGATTTTCTATACTAGACAAAAATATCCCCAAGCTTCAAAAAAAATTAAACACCTATTTCTCAAAAAAATTAGCCAAATATACTGCTCAAAAATCTATTATTGTCGACGCCAAAATGGATACTCATGCTATTAATCTAAAAAATATTAAATTGATTAATAGTCTATCTCCCTTTGGAATTGCCAACCCTCAACCTCTTTTTTTCTTCGAGAATTTAATAGTTGAATCAAAAGCTCTTCTGGGGCAAAACAAGTCTCATTTAAAATTAAAAGTAAATGGTTTTGATGCTCTAGCTTTTAAAAAAGCAGAGTTAGATTCAGATATAAAGATTGGGGATTCGATAAATCTAGTTGCTTCACTTGATATAAATATCTGGAACAATCGTACCTTTCCCCAGCTCATTGTCAAAGAAATAATAAAGCAGTAAAATATCTTATAAGCGATTGAGGTGCCAACACCACCGATGCTGAGGGAAGAAAAGCTCATCACTCATTAGAACCCTACGGAAGAGGAACCGTATAAATTCTTCGACGTGTGTCGTTATTATTTACGGAGCACGAAAATATATTTTTCGTATTCTCGTAACTCCGAAAACACTCGGAGTTATTTTTTTATATAAAAATGAATTATTTTGAAGAATTAATAAAAAATATTAAATCTCTTGGGTTGCCAAAGTCTGACTTTGCCATCTTTGGGAGTGCTCATCTATACTTGTGTGGTCTTCGGGACTCTGTTAACGACATCGATATTATTGCCAGAGGGAAAGCATGGGAAAAAGTTTTGACTTTAGGGAAAATTAAAAATGCAAAATCGGGAGTTGGACAGGTATTAGAGCTCTTTGATGGGTATGTGGAAATATTTAATGATTGGCCATATGGTCCATGGAATATTGAGAATTTAATTGATACGGCCAAAGAAATTAACGGAATAAAGTATGTGACTTTAGAAAACATATTAAATTGGAAACAAAAAAGAAATAATGAAAAAGATATTGTCGACATTCATAAAATAAAAGAATATTTATTAAATAAAGTAAAATAAACTATGAGAACTCTAATCAAAGAAACTGTCAGTGAGGTCGGTAAAAAATTAACTATTCAGGGGTGGGTAAATTCTATCCGAAGTTACGGTAAATTAGTTTTTGCTGACATTCGCGACCGTAGTGGTGTCATTCAGGTGGTTGGTGGTCAGGATCTTGAAGGTATCAAGGTTGAATCGGTTGTTGAAATGACCGGAAACATCCGCACTCGTGATGAAAAATATTTTAATGACAAAATTGTTACCGGTAAAATTGAAATGGAAGTTTTGGTTTTTAAAATTATTGAAAAGTCTGAAGATCTGCCTTTTGATATTCATCAGCCCGACTTAAACGTTTCTCTCCCGGTATTGCTGGATAATAGAGCTGTATCACTTCGTCATCAAAAAGTCGCCGATGTTTTCAAAGTTCAGGCTACTATCATGAAGGCTTTTCGCGATCATTTAAATGAAAATGGTTTTACTGAAATTTCCGTTCCTACTATAGTGGCTGGTTCTACTGAGGGTGGTTCCGAGGTTTTCCCGGTCGACTACTTTGGTTACAAAGCCTTTTTAGCCCAAAGTCCCCAACTGTATAAACAAGTTATGGTTTCAATTTTTGAAAGAGTCTTTACTCTAGCTCATGCCTACCGAGCCGAACCCTCAGTTACCACTCGTCATCTGACTGAATATGTCGGTTTAGATTGTGAAATGGGTTTTATCAACGATTGGACTGATATTGTAAAAATGGCGGATTCAACAGTAAAAGCAATTTTTAAAGCTGTTTCCCAAAAGCACCAGGATGTTCTCGATGAATATGGAGTCACTATCCCCAAAACTTGTGAAAATACTCCTTGTATAAAATTAAAAGATGCTTTGCAATTAATCTACGAACGCACTGGTCGTGATGTCAGAAATGAACTTGACATGGATCCCGAGGGTGAGAGAGAAATTTGTCGTTGGTCTCTGGAAAAATATGGTAGTGAGTTGGTCTTTATTACTCATTTTTATACTAAAAAGCGAGCTTGGTATTCTTATGCTGATCCGGAAAATCCTACTGAGACTTTAACCCTAGATTTAATTGGTCGGGGAGTAGAGTGGATTAGTGGTGGTCAACGTATCAGTAATTATGCCGATTTACAGGAAAAAATAAAATCTCGTGGTCAAAATCCTGCTGATTTTGAAATTCCCTATGGTCAATCTTTTAGATATGGCATGCCTCCCGAGGGTGGTTTTGCTATCGGTTTAGAACGTATTACTCAAAACATATTAGGTTTGGAAAACGTTCGTCAGGCCTCACTTTTTCCGCGTGATATGGAAAGAGTTGATCAACGTTTGTCTTTAATTGGAAAATCTTTTGGTGGTCCCAAGATTGATCTCAATACTAAATTAGTTAATTACTTAAAAGAAAATAGTATTGAATTTAAGGAAATAAAACATACCCCAGTTACCACTTCAGAAGAAGCCGCTACTGCCCGTGGCACCAAGCTCGAACAGGGTGCCAAAGCCCTTTTAATGATAGCCGACAATAATCCAATTTTAATTGTCTTGTCAGCTGCTAAAAAATTAGATAACGGTGTATTTAAAAAGCAATTTTCTTTTAAAGATTTAAAAATGGCTACTGCCGACGAAGTTAAAAAAATCTCGGGTGCCGAAATTGGCGGAGTTCCACCCTTTGGTAATCTCTTCAACACCCCAGTCTATGTTGATGAATCATTTTTATCTGAAAATGAAATCGCTTTTAACGCCGGTTCCAAAGAGAAATCCATTATAATGAAATCTAGTGATTTTAAAAAACTCGTTAATCCACAAGTTGGTCAGTACTCTCTCTAGGTTAGTCCGTCATCGAAACTTTTATTATGGCCTAATTCTGGGGGTGGGCCTTTGTCTGACATTTTTGCCGACAAACTTTCGCTACACCCGAGAAACTAGTCTCTTTTCCTTTACCCATCCGCCACAGGTTTTAGTAACCAACAAGGAAAAACCGCAGTTATCCACCAATTATTATGTTTTAATTGATTATGATACTAACCAAATTTTGGCTTCTCAAAATGAACATTTTCGGGTTTACCCTGCATCAACTACCAAATTAGCCACTGCTTTAACTGCTTTAAATATCTATCCTCTGGAAGAAGTGGTAACTATTCCCTCAGAGTACACTGACGGAAAGGTTATGGAGTTAAAAAGTGATGAAAAAGTTACCATTAAAACTTTAGTGGCCGGTCTTTTAATTTATTCTGCCAATGATGCTGCATACAATTTAGCCAACCATTATCCTCAGGGTGTTACCGGTTTTGTTGGTCAAATGAATAATTTAATGGCTAAGTATGGTTTAAAGGATACTCATTTTGTCAATTTCGACGGACTTCATAGTCCCGAACACTATTCCACTCCTTATGATTTAGCTCAATTAGGTCGGCTAGCATCTCAAAATCCAACTTTACGTCAGTATGTCAAGACAAAATCAATGGATCTTAGCGATATATATGGACAAACTCTCCATCACGTTACCAGCACCAATGAGCTGCTGGGTGTTGTCCCTGAGGTTGAAGGTTTAAAAACTGGTTGGACCCCTGAGGCTAGTGGTTGTTTCATTGGTCTACTTAATCTCAATGGCCACTATCTAATCTCTGTTGTGGCTCAAAGTGAAGATCGTTTTAGTGACACCAAAATTCTCTTGGACTGGGCTAAAAAAAATATTACTTGGCGTACTTATCAGTAATTGCTCTAACGTAAGCGACAAAATTTCCATCACCTTCAAAGACATAAACAGGTTGTAAAAATTGAGTTAAATTTACCGGTTCAAAATAAGCCAAATAAATTTTACGGATGGTTAGTCCTTTTGCTTCAACATCGCTGGCTGGCCAATAATTTCCGTTTTTTAAGTCAGCAAATGCTTCTTCACTGCTTTTAATAGGATATGTTGATGATGATGCTGCTGAAGTATCTACGTCCACGTGTTGGTAATTAACTTCTACTACTTTTTTCGCTGCTACACTTGAACCAGATACTAATACCGAAACTGAAGCTTTACCGACTTCAGTAGAAACTACTTGGACTTCGTCACCTAATGTTTTCCTAAAAAAATCTACTCTGACAATATTAGCCTCAGATAAACCGTCAACCGGCTTTAAGCCATCAAAATTAATTTTCCAATAACTAATCTTCTTTTCTCCCTCATCCAAATCAGTACTTAGTTTCCCGGCTTGTTGTAAAAAACTTTTTGCCGTATTAATAGCTTCTTCCTTACCGGGCATATGTTCCGGGTTTAAAAGCAATTGATCCGATAGATAGGGATAACCCATTTTAAAACTACTTTCCAAAACGTTCATCGTCAAACTTCTGTTGTTAATCTGATCATTAAACAAATACACTCCGGTTGCTACCTCTCGCGGCTCGCTGGTAAATCCCATTAGGGCAGCGGTTTTTTTACTTTCCTCCAAAGCACCGACCACACTTGCCGATCTATAAATTACATAAACATTAGCTTGATCTTTGTATTTTGGAAAACGGTCGTTTGGTAATTCTGCAGTGAAGTTCTTTTTTTCAAACTGTTTTTCCGGAAAAACAACCTTGTTTAAGATACCAAATCGAACCGTTGGGGCTACATATGGCGGATGTGCTGCTTTATATGCCTTAACTGCCGCTGTCAATCCTGACCACAAAAACAAAAATCCTACCAATCCAAATCCGCCGTATTTTATTACCCGACGACTAACATAAGCCACATAGGTCAAAGAAGACATAGATTATTCTACCTTATTTTAAATGCTAAAATAATCCCATGTCCAACACTAATATTGTTCG
>CAZKWZ010000031.1:0-7392 GCA_964556795.1 uncultured Gammaproteobacteria bacterium
TATGACGTTGCCATCGAGGCCTGTAATCAACTCAAAGTCCCACTCAAAATTTTTGGTCGCGATTTTGCCGGTTTCTCCGAAGAATTAAAAAAACTTGCTGGTCCTACTATCAAATTTTTAGGTGAGGTCTCCCAAGAGGAAAAAGCTAAATTGTTTTCCCAGGCCTCTGCCTATCTTTTTTGTTCAGACAATGAGGATTTTGGTATGGTTTCCGTTGAGGCCCAGTCATATGGCTGTCCAGTTGTTGGCTACAAAAGTGGGGGAATCATTGAAACGGTTATTAACGGAAAAACCGGGGTTCTTTTTGATGAATTGACACCAGCCTCCTGTATTTTGGCTATTAATAAATTAGATAAATTGAAAATTAATCCCTCTGACTGTATTAAAAATGCCGCCAATTTTTCCACCCAAAACTTTATTAAAAAAATAAATAAAGTAGTCAACGAGTCTGCTTGATTTACGGGAAAACGACACTATCTTGCCCCACAACTATGTTTTTTCTCAAAACGACACTTTTCCATAAAGGTATCTCTACCCACCCATTTTTATCAGCCTTAACATTTTCCGGGTCAACTACCCTCACAGGAATCAGCGCTACTAAAATTGTAAAAACGGCGATAATCACTAACACTATAGTCAAAAAAGGTTTGACAATTTTTTTTATCTTCATGTCTACCTACTATTTAACCACTTCTCTACATCAATGGCTGCCTTGGCTCCGGCTCCAGCCGCCACTATTGCCTGTCGATAGGTATCATCCATACAATCCCCGGCGGCAAAAACACCCTCTTTAGAAGTCATCATTTTATAATCAGGATTTTTTCCCACTACCACGTAGCCGTAATCATTTAATTCCACTATTTCCTTCAAAAAATCTGTAGCTGGTGTTCTTCCAATCGCCACAAACAACCCATCTATTGGCAAAATTCTTGATTCGTTAGTTTTGATATTCTTTATTCTTAATGCATAAAGATGTTCTGCCCCATCTTGCTTGCCCGCCTCTGGTGGATCAAAGGAGGGGGTTGGGGGTGGATTTATTTCTTCCACCACACTATCCCAAATTTTTTCTATCTTTTGATTTTCCAAAATCATCTTTGCTTCCACTGGTGTTGCTCGAAGTTCATTTCGGCGATGAATCAGATATACCTTGCTACAAACTTTTGATAAAAATTCTGCGTCCTCAGCCGCTACATTTCCCCCTCCTACCACCGCCACCTCTTTCCCTCTAAAAAACATCCCGTCGCAAGTAGCACAGCCCGATACCCCGTGGCCAATTAATTCCTTTTCTTTTGGTAATCCCAACCATTTTGCCCCGGCTCCGGTTGCCACAATCACCGCCTTGCTCTTTAAAATTTGCCCATCCTCCAATTCTACTTCAAAACCCTCTCTCACACTTTTTACATTTCCATATTTAATCTCCACTCCAAAATTTCTTACTTGTTGTTGCATATCCATCATCAGCTTTACCCCTCCGGTTCCATTTGGAAATCCTGGCCAATTTTCCACCGTTGTTGTTATTGTTAATTGCCCACCTGGTATATTTCCGGAAATTACCACCGTTTTTAGCTCCGCCCTGACATTATAAATCGCCGCCGTCAGCCCTGCTGGGCCTGAGCCAATAATTATTGTGTCGTACTTTATCTCATTTTCCATCATGTCAAATTATACTTGATAAATTATTTTTTTTAGAAATTCTTAATAAACCCTAGTTTATATTGCTTATTCGAAGTTAATCATTAATAATTAATTCTAGTGAGTCCTGAAACTAAAAAAGTATTTACTTTTGTTTTAAAAATTGTTTCCGATAAAACCGGATTATTTTTTTGGTCTTTTATTCGTTTTATCTCAGCAATTTTGCCATTGCTAACCATCTATTTATATTCTGTCGTTGTTGGCCAATTAGAACAAAAACTTTCCTTTATGGTGGTATTGACCACTGTTTTGATTACCTTTGTTGTTCGGTTAGTCGACAACTATTTACGCCTGCTCTCTATTACTCGATTAGAAGAAGTCATTAGCAATATCGGTTTTGATATTCACAATTTTTTTCTCACCGACCTGGAATCAAAATCAAAGGAACATCGCCATGCTACCGTTCAGGCAATTCGCAATTTTTCCGATGCCTCTTCTGTAACTTTAAATCTTATTAAACAACCGGGTATTGATTCATTGGTGTCCATCCTTTTTATTCCTGTTATTTTATTTTTCACCGACTTTCCCTCCTTTGTGATTACCATTGCCTATATTATCGTTTATTTTTTTATTGATACTTATACTACCCAACGCTATTCCGAGTTAAAAGATATTCAAAATACCAAGACCGAAGCTTATTACGCCAAACTTCAGGATAGCAATGACTTTGATCTTGAACAAACCTCCTTTACTCGTCATTTCAGACGTCTCTGTCATTGGGGTTTTGTTGAGTGGTTTACCCTTCAAAACGCGGCGGTATTTTTCTACTGTTTAAACTTACTTTATCTAATATATTCCGTGTATACTGGTAAAAAAGATATCTCTGGCCTGGTTTTGGTTATGGGTTATGTTTCCCAAACCCAAACCTTTTTAAACTCTTTTTCTCAAATCAAAGATAGTCTTACGGATATGAACATTGGTCTCAAACATTTGGCCAAAAATGAAGCTATTTCCTCTGTCAGTCTCGAAGACCTTATATAATACCTTATGCCTGAATTACCCGAGGTTGAAGTCGTCAAACTTTTTTTAGAAGAAAAATTGCTTCAAAAAACTATCGTAAATTTAGAGGTTCTCAACCCAAAAAGTTTTTCCGGTAATCTCAAAAAAGTAAAAAATACGCAAATTATTAAATTTTCCCGTATTGGAAAACAACTATCCATCCATTTATCCAATCAGCTGATTCTCTTGGTTCATCTAAAAATGACCGGGCAATTAATTTATCAGGGCTATGTTTTAGGCCACCCCACCAAGGACGCTTTTTTGGAGCTTCCTGGTAAATCTACCCGTCTGATTTTTACCTTTTCTGATCAGTCAAAACTTTATTTTAATGATCAGCGTAAATTTGGTTGGATAAAATTGTTATCTCCCTCCGAATTAGCCGAATCCCAAAAAAATCTTGGTTTCGATATTTTTGATTCCAAATTTTCTCCTGAGTATATTTTGTCCCAACTAAGCCATAGTCGTCGCCCAGTCAAAGTCATGCTTTTAGATCAAAACTATTTTGCCGGTATTGGCAATATTTATGCCAACGACGCCTTATTTTTATCTGGTATCCACCCCCAAACCCCGTCAAACAAAATTACCCTAAAACAGGCAAAATCAATTTATAAATATTTAGTGAAAATTATGAAACAATCTGTCTTGGCTGGTGGTTCTACTGCCAAGGACAATAAATATATCCGGCCCGATGGTACCAGTGGTAGCAATCAATTCTTTTTTCGGGTTTATGAACGGGCGGGGGAGCCTTGTCAAAAGTGTGGCCATAAAATTGAGTATTTTAAGCTTGGTGGCCGTGGTACTTTTTTCTGTCCCCATTGCCAAGTAATTCCGTAGTCTTAACGAAGGATTGTAATATTTTTTTCTTTCTGTCGTATCACTTAATAACATTACCTATTTTAAAAAATATGTCCACCAAATCTGTTTTTGTTCTTTCTTCTTTCCTCTTTTTTAGTTCTGTTATTCCCTCCCTTGCCGTAAAAAATAATAATGCCCAAAATACCGAAAACTTACGACAAAATATCCGTCAGGAAGTCAGAGATCTTCACCAAGATATTCAAACCACAAGAGCTGAAAACCGACCCACCATTGCTCAACAAAAATTAGAATCCCGACGTCAGAATGCCCAAAGAGTTGCTGCTAAGATGCGTCTTCAGTTTACCAACCGTCTGACCTATTTAGACAGGATAAAAACCTTGCTCCAAAACAAAATTGAAAAACAAAAAAATACTAGGGATATGACCGCTGCTATCAAAGAATTAGCTAAATATGATTCCTCCCCAAGTTCCAAGTATGGCCAGGCTCTAGCTGGTTTTGACACTCTGGTTACCAAAATTACTACCCTCGACAAGCCGATGGATATTATTCCTGAGCTTCGTGCTTCCGCTAAAACTGTCACCGATAGTTTAAAGGCCCTTCATCAAATTTTAACCAACACCTTAAGGTTGATGGTTAAATCTCCCAAGCTTTCACCCACTCCAACTGTTTAAAGATAAAAACTACCACCCCTGGTAATACCAGGGGTTTTTAGTAGTAATATTTATATACACTATGAACAAAATTATCCTCCCCTTGCTCATTGTCTTTTCACTTTTATCTCTTTCTTCGTGTCGTTTTGATCAGGCTAAAACTCAATTAACTGACAAAATTACCGAAGTCAGTCTAAATGGCACCAAGTCCAAGGACATCTCACCGACTCCGGACGATGGAGATATAACTGATGACCAATTGCAAGCCGAATTAAACAACCTCAATGATGATTTTAATTTCGACTCAGACTTCAAAGAAATTGAGGGTTATTTACAATAAAAAATTTTTTACCAAAATCATCAGTCCCGTTACCATTATTGCTGCCAACCCCGTTAATAATATTGTTAATCTTGTTGTCTTTTTATAATTTTCTCCCAGCTTTGACATCAGCTTTATTGCTGCAATCAACAAAACTATACTTCCGATTAGCCAATAATAGGGAAAATCTTCCAAAAATACTCTTCTGCCTATTTCTCCAAATTCAGCTAATTCCGCCGGGTTATATAAATCAAGGAAATAACCAATTCCCAAAATTGACCAAGCCGCTCCGCTGACTATTAACCACCACATTCCCCTTAATCCCAATGTTCTAGCCACAAATTCCCATC
Source organism: uncultured Gammaproteobacteria bacterium (assembly GCA_964556795.1). Lineage (GTDB taxonomy): Bacteria > Patescibacteriota > Microgenomatia > UBA12405 > UBA12405 > UBA12158. The sequence continues at coordinate 4,827 of CAZKWZ010000031.1, forward strand.
GTGGTTTCATTTTAATTTCCCCCTTACTAATTTTTTTCATTATTTCATTTTTCATTTATTTTCCTCCAAAATTTTTCTAAGCATATTTTTTCCTCTATACAATAATACCCCAACATTATTTACGGCTATATGTAAAATATCGGAAATTTCCTCATAACTTTTATCTTCAAAAAAATACAAATCAATTACCTCCCTATATTTTAATTCCAATTTTTTTATTGCTTTTCCCAATTTTTTCTTTTCTTCCTTTTCGATTTCCATTTCTTCGATTATTTTCTCGCTTTTTATTTCCAAAACTTCATCCCTATCATCTATATTTTCAGTTTTTAACCGCCTTTTCTTAAAATAATCTATTGCCTTATTATGGGCAATTCTATACAACCAACTACTAAACTTTTTTGAAGTATTAAAACCATTTAAATTTTCATATGCTGATATCAAGCTTTCTTGAACTATATCTTCCACCTCCATATTGTTTTGATTAACTAAATTTTTGACATAACCAAACAATTTCCCTTGGTATCTTTCAATTATTTTTCCAAACTTTTCTTTGTCGCCACCCTGAATTTGTTTGACAATTTTCTCGTCACTTAGCACACTTAATTATACTTCACTAATTTATATAAATTTATTCCCGAGCCCAATTCCCACCTATTTAATTCTCTGCTTTTCCCCAGCGAACTTACTTCCCACACTTTGTCATCATCGCTTTTCCATTCCCAATCTGCCACCACAAATAAGACTTTTGCCTCCGGATATTTATCTACCGGCATCGCCGCTTGGTTATCTTTTTCCAACAAATATCTTAAAGAATAAAACCTAGTATCACCCGACAATTTATTCACAATATTAAAATTATCTGGATTCTCAGACAAAATAATTTTTTCACTTTTTTCCAGCATTTTATAATCCCAATTTTTTGGCATATCTCTGGTACCCTTGGTTCCAATTAGCCAGATCAAACTTCCCACAATTAATCCTCCATATATCCACTTTTTTACTTTTGTTTTTTCAATTATTTTGACCAAATATACCCAAAGTAAAGGTAGCCACACCAAAAAATAATATATCTGTGGAGGAGTCTTTTGACTTTGGCCCTTTGTTATCCACAGCCATATCGTTTTTAAGTTATAAAAATTGTTCCTTAAATCAAACAAAATCAATGGAAAATACCCGATTGCTACTCCAATTAAATAAATAACAGTGTTTTTCCAATTAGTTTTTTTCAGCAAAATATACCCCGCACAAACCAGGATTAACAACCCTACCTGAAAATGAAATTGCAGCATCACTCCGGCTAGCAACCCGCTTATCCCATAGTCAATCCACTTTTCATCTTTAATTGATTTTAAAAATATCCACCAGTATATCGGCGCCAGGATCATCAGGGTATTTGGATTCCAAATAAATTTTGAATAATAAACAGACACTGGCATAAAGGTTGCCAATATCACCGCCTTTTTTGATATTTTCCCAACAAAATACAATCCCACTAAATTTAAAACAATTAGCCACCCCGATGCAATTATTGGATCCCATCTGGAAATCAACATCAAAACCACCAAAAAATAATAAATTGCTGCCCCTTGAAAGAATTGTCTTCCCTCAACTATCGGTGACGCTGTTGGTCCAACCAGAGTTAGTTCTTTATTTTCCCAAATTTCCCTGGCTCTGATCAAAAACATTCCCTGATCTGCTGAAAAATTAACCGTCTCTTTCAATCTAAAAAATCTTAGTCCTAAAAACACTCCGATGATTAATAAAATCCAACCCCATTTCTTCACTACTTATTTTACTTTAATTTTGTCTCTAAACACCTTCTCTAAAGCTACCGACCTTTCTTCATCACCGCTAATCGTCCTTGTTGTATCTAATTTATCCTCACCAATTACTTCCAGATTTCCAAACAGACCTGGTTGTTTTTTTCTTAATAAATTAATTAATTGAAAAGAGCCCAATTCATACAATCCGGTTCCCAGATATCTTTTCTCTCCCTCAGCCAAGCTATGATATGCCAATGCTGATTTCTCCCCTTTCTTTGGGGGACTAAATAGTTCTTTGATGGAAACTACCCAGTTTTTGGGATCAATATGTACCGGTAACATTATGATATCCGAACCTTCGGAGTCTTTTACACTATAAATTACGGAATGATTTCTGGACATATGCCATTTCTTCATCCCTTCTGGTAAAAGTTTGCTTCTAAACAATGCTTCCCAGTATCCCTTCTCCTCTCCATATCTTGAATCATGCTCGTCAATTGGCATGTCTTCTTTGTAATTATCGATTACTATTCTACCCCCGTTTTCACCCCTATCTCCCGACAAAAAAGCATCCGGATTATGGCCTATGCCATCAATGATTCCGTGAAATTGTTCTACACTTGCACCGCTTAACATCAACCAATGAGTGGCATTTACTTCCTGATAAAGTTCTTTTTCGGTAAAATTGGTCAGCATCTCTCTATTGCCTTCAATATCCCAAAGTTTTTGAATTCTTGGATCCTCGATTAATGCATCCCTCTCCATAACCTCGATTTTTAAACTAACATCTTCAAATCTCATTT
>CAZKWZ010000032.1:0-7188 GCA_964556795.1 uncultured Gammaproteobacteria bacterium
TGGTGCAGCGGTCTAGCACATCCGCCTGTCACGCGGAAGATCGTGGGTTCAAATCCCATCGGGTCCGCAAAGTAAAATCTCCCTAATTATAGGGAGGTTTTTATTTTTAATGTAAAGAAATAATCAAATACTGTAAGATATTTTAATGGTTGTTTTATTAATAATTATTTTGAGTTTATTTTTTTTAGTTAAGTCTGCGGAAGTTTTTGTGAATCAAGCCTCGTCATTAGCAAAGAAGTTAAAGGTAAACGATTTTATTATTGGTTTTACTGTGGTTGCTTTTGGGACCTCTTTACCTGAATTAATTTCTAACATATTTTCGTCAATCTCTGGTCATAACCAATTAGTGGTGTCAAACATAATTGGCAGTAATATAACTAATTTATGCCTTATATTTGGGATAATAGCTTTGTTTAATAACTACAGAATTAGAAAAAGAGATATTGGGGTTAACATTCCATTAAATTTAGCAGCAATGATGTATTTTTGGGCCTTAGTTACCTTTATGGGTTTTACCTTAAATTGGGCTTCTGGAATTTCTTTAATACTAGTATTTTTAGTGTTGATTCTCTTGTCAAAGGAAGAGAATCATTTCGAAACAAGTAAAAAAGAATATGCGACATTTAACCTATATTATCTTGGAGTGTCGCTTTTAGTATTGGTAATATCCGGTAAAGTTTGTATTGATCAGGTAATAAATTTAGCAAACATTTTAAAGATTTCGGAGTCGATATTAGGATATTTTTTATTAGCGATAGGTACCTCTCTTCCTGAATTGGTGACAACTTGGATTGCTGTTAAAGAAAAGGATGGCGAGCTTGGCATGGGAAATATATTAGGGTCAAATTTGTTTAACTTGTTGTTTATTTTTGGAGTTTCAACTTTTATTAACCCAATTCAACTGAGTACTTTTAAATATGATTTAGTAATTTTGACTATAGCTGTGTTGACTGTTTATATATTCGCTGTTATTGGAAAGAAATATGAGTTTAGTAAGAGAGAGGGGTTGGGGTTACTGTTGGTGTATCTAATTTTTGTGATATTTGAGATATCAAAAAGTGTTGTTCATTAATTAAATTGTGTTCTTTAAATCTGTTGCAATTTCGTCCCACATGGTCCGCTTTTAAAAAATCCCCTAATATAGGGGATTTTTTGTTGAATTTGTGATGGAAACTAATATTATATTAATGGGTGATAAAATTGGATAATGATTAAGATGATGAGGAAATTGATGTTATATTTTGTTATTTTCATGTTAACTTCAATAATTTTTTATTTTGTGGGAATTCCAATTTTAAATAAAATAAATGAAAATAAAAACAAAACATTAATAGAAGAATTTCTTAAGAATGGCTGTACTTATTATTCAGATGGATGTAACGGTTGTAGAGTAGATACAAATGGTAATAGATTTTGTACTTTAAGGGGTTGTAATGAGATTGAAAAAGCGAAATGTTACGAATATAACTTACCATCGAGACCATTGTAGATGAAAAAATAAGTTGCAATTTTGTCCCACATGGTCAGATAATAAAAAATCCCCTAGTTTAGGGGATTTTATTTATTTGTATAAAACTGGGCTGTGGATAACACCCCGGCGGTAAAGGATTTCTTTGCAGTAGCCGACAGAACCACCGTAAGTTTTTTTATTTTCATTAAAATTATCTAAAACGCCTTGCAATGAACCGATTTGATTTCTCTGCCAGCGGGCAACTAAAGCTTCTGGATAAACATTAGCTTCGATGGCAACCATACCATCGCAATTTGTGACATCGGGTTGAAGACCAGCTTTGGTATCACCTTGGAAAACTTGAAAGGTTTCGGATCTGAGTTTAAGTAACTCGTTAAAATATACTGGGTCACGGGAGCTATCTTTTATACCAACAATTCTTAAATTTCTAGAGATATTCTTAATTAAATCCAGAGGTAAGTTAGTTTTGTCCTGAAAATCGGGATTATTATAAATAATCAGTGGAGCCGAGGTGTGGTTCAAAATTTCTTTAATGGTATTTTCCGCTGAAATATCGCTGTAACCTGGAGCAACAACAATAGCATCTGTGCCCCTGTCTTGGGCAAAGGTAGCTAATTTTACAGCTTCATTAATATCTTTTCTTAAAACACCAGTGACAACTTTGAGGTGGGGAAAATCATGAAATAAGAATCCAAAACTGTTGTGAATGGAATAAATTAAGCTATCAAAATCCATATGACGACTTTCACCGGCATTACTACCGAGAAAAACACAATCAACTTTGGCACGAGCAAGAGAGGCTAATAAATTTTGTTGACCTTCAGAATCGACATATAATTTTGAGTTTCTCTCAACAAACGGAACAATGGTGGGAACAATGATACCTTGTAAATTTTGGATATTTTCAATCACGGGCTTATTATATTGAGTGGTAGCTTTAATTACAATGTGGAATATTTTAAATCGGTTAGTCTCTGCGGAAGAAAATTTTGGTTTGGATGTTTTTAGAAAATAAATAGAGAAATGATTGTTGCCAGAGCAAGTATGGTAAGTATTAATCGGGCAACTTTTCTGTGTTTATCAATATGAGTAGGAATAGTTGATAAAACCATCTCAGATACTTTATCCTGAGGAAATTGTGATTCAAGGGGAACCTTTGGAGTGGAATCAATGCTAGGAGGGGGAATAATCCCCATATCAACTAAAAGTCTATTGATAGCTATGTCGACAAAACCGTGATCAGCAAGTTTTTGTTTAATGATGTCGAGAGTATCACCGTTACTTAGCCATTCTTTAATTTTAAGTTTAGCCTCATCCTGAGAAATAATCTCCATGTAATAACTTTACATTATTTACAAAGAAATTGCTTCGTAAAATTAGATTTATTCCAAGATTCCGTCTAAATTTACATCGTAAATTATAGCTTCGGAAACTAGGCGGTATTTAAGAATTTCATTCTTTTCAAACCAAAGCTTGATTTCATCATCAGCTTCTTCGACGGATCCGGAAGCGTGGATAATGTTGCGTACAGCTCTTTTGTCTGAATCGGAAGCACGATATGAATCAATGGTGTAATCGCCTCGAATGGTACCGGGAACAGAGGTTAATGGTTCGGTACCACCAGTAATTTTTCTAATTACTCCAATGGCATTCATCCCCTGCCAGACCATGGCAACAACTGGGCCACTACTAAGAAAGTCAACAAGTTGTTTTCTAACGTTTTCAGCAAGTTCAATTGGATCTTCTGTTGGGGGAGTTAAACCTTTGGCTTTCCAGGATTCTATGGATTTGGTACCGGTTTTAAAGGCCCATTGAGGATCAACTGAATAGTGTTTTAGAGCTTGACTACGGCTAGGAATAACCATTTTGATGGCGACTAGTTTTAGTCCACATTGTTCATAACGTCGGATAGATTCGCCAATTAGGCCACGTTGAACTCCATCTGGTTTAACTAATACTAAAGACTTTTCTTGTTTATCATCATAGTTATTCATAGTGGCTTATTTTGAGGCTTAGAGAACGATTTTTCAACTATATAATATATGTTGACATATTGATGATTATCGATATAATCGCACTATGGATAAAATATACAAAGCATTAGCTGAAGTAAATCGACGAAAAATAATTTTTTGGTTAGGTTTTGGAGAACTAAATGTTAGTGAAATAGTAAAGAAACTTGATTTGACTCAGGCGACAGTATCAAATCATTTATCTATTTTAAGAAAATCAGGTCTGATAAATTTTAGAATTAAAGGAAAAGAAAGAATATATAAGCTAAATTTGGAAAAGGCCGATTTATTTGTAAAAGAATTAAATAGGCTAATGCCTCTAACTTCAAAGAAGCTTCCTGATGAAATTATTATACGGAGATAATTAGCCTTTTATAGTTGACTATAGGTTTTATTTTCGCTATGTTTGCTTATATGGCAAAACAAGCAGTAAATCCCCTATTCAGGTCTAAAGAAGATGTAGTTAGCATGTTTTTAGGTTTAGTAGTGGTGGTGGCTGTGGTTGGATTTTTAGTAAATTTTATAGAAAAAAGAAAAGGAAATATTGAAGTTCCAGGTGTAAGTAATTACGTAAAGATAGAAGAAACAACTAAAACAGAAGTGTTAGAAAATACAGAAACAAGTCAGAGTGAGGTAATTGTTAAAAAGAATGATAGTTTATGGAAGATTGCGGTTAGAGTATATGGTGACGGCTACAAATGGACTGAAATTGCCAAGGCTAATAATCTTAAAAATCCAGGAGTTTTACTGGTAGGTCAAAAATTGGTATTACCAAAGTTGGAAACGGCAAAGATAGCTGATGGAAAAGGTGTGGTGAGTTTAGAGAAGACAGAATATGTAGTTCTAAGAGGTGATACTTTATGGGGAATCGCGACAAAAATGTATAGTGATGGCTATAAATGGACAAAAATTTGGCAAGATAATAGGAGTAAATTGAATAGTCCGGATAGACTAGAAATAGGGATGACTTTGGTCATTTATGGTAAAATCTAGGCTAACGCGGCTATGGTTTAGTGGTAAAATGAATCCTTCCCAAGGATTAGTCGAGGGTCCGATTCCCTCTAGCCGCTCTCGGTACAAAAAGTTTATAATATGCCGAAGTAGCTCAGATGGTAGAGCAGGGCTTTCGTAAAGCCAAGGTCGGGAGTCCGATTCTCCCCTTCGGCTCCGAAAAAAATTATGCCAGAATTTTTTAAATCAAAACAAAGATCTAGATTAGATCGTAAAGAAGATGAAGAAATTACCAAAAAGACGGTAATTTTGGGAGGGGTGACAGTTCTTTTGTTCATAATAGTAGTGGTTTTTGGATTACCATTATTAATAAAGTTATCGGTGCTTTTGGGAAATGCAAAAAGTTCTTCAAAAAATGAGGTTCAAAAAAAATTATTACCTCCCTTACCACCCAGATTAGTAGTGGCATTTGAAGCAACGAATAGTGCAAATTTTTCAATTTCCGGAGTAGCAGAGCCAAAGGTTGAAGTGGAGTTAATGAAAAATGATGTGTCTTTGGGAAAGAAAACTGTTGATGAAAAAGGGGGGTTTGTATTTGATGACATAAGCTTAGATAAGGGTGGAAATACATTTACAGCTTTGGCTTCGACGGAAAAGGAGGGTAATAGTGAATTATCAAAAGCAGTAACTGTAACTTACGATGATCAGCCTCCCTCACTTAGCATGATTAATCCATCAGAGGATAAGGTAAGTGTGGATTCCGCTGATTTTGATGTGACTGGGAAAAGTGATAAAGGAGTTAGTGTAACAGTAAATGGAAAGTTGGCATCGGTTGATGATGAGGGAAAATTTAAATTAAAGGTGCAATTAAATGTGGGTAAAAATAGTTATGAAATAGTAATTAGAAGTCCAGCTGGGAATGAGACGAAAAAGACTATTGAGATAACTTACGATATCTAGATTCGAAGGCAAGAAAAAACAAAATCCAGGGGTAGAGTAATGAATTGGCAAAAAGTGAATGAATAAAAACCACCAAAAGCAGACAACGCCAATATGGAGTACAAAATTTTAAGTCTTTGATGAAAATTCTTAAAAAAAGAAACAAACCAATAATTCCGGTGGTGACAGCAATAGTTAGTAGACTACCGTCAAAACCAGAATTGGCATGAGAGATTTTATTGGGTCGAATTGTAGGGAGATTGTTGTAGCCGACTCCAATCAACGGAGAGGTGGAAAAAAGTTTAAAACCGTCCTGGTAATTTTCGATTTTGGCTTTGATGGAGCTAGTTCGTTCAAGTTTGGTCCCCTCACCTGGCATTCGGGGTAAAAGAATGATAGTAAAAATGAAAATAGTAAAAGAAAACAAAAATATTTTTAGATTTTTTTGAATATAAGCGATGTAAGAAAAGACGATTATAAAGGCAAGAAGAGATGAACGACTATAGGTAAAGGCCAGACCGAGATAGATGGGAATTAAATAGAAAATGTTTTTATTAGAGAAATATATTTTTAGAAGAAACATTAAAAAAATAAGGCCAGTAAAGGTGGGATCAAAAAAGGTGCCAATTAGACGGTAGAGATGTGGATCCCAGTTAAAAGTTGAAAAGTAGGTAAAGTCAGGCCAAAAAATGTATTGGACAAAAGCAAAAATTAGTGAGGCCCAAAGAACCAATTGAAAAAAGTGATCTATTTTTTTGTCAATTTTTAAAGGGAAAATTAGAAAGGAAAGTAATGAGGTTAGTCGAAGCCAATAAAAGATACTTTGATATGAAAACGGGTGTAAAAAGAGATTAATTTTGTAGGAGATTAACGAAAAGAGAACAAAATAAGTGACTGGGGAATTTAGTTTTTTGGTAATATTTTTTTGAGTAAGTAGATTGGTAGAGGCGAGTAGTAGAAGTGCCAAATCAAAAATTGGAAAGGAAAAATTCAAGAAATTTAGACGAAAAAGTTGACCAAAAAAGAAGACGATGATTGTTAAATAAAGGGTTATTTTTGAGACAAATGCCATAATTTGGATCGGACTAAAAAGCTATTAAAACTAAGAACCAAAGAGATAATAATTCCGGCGGTGCCATCCAAAAAACCAAATTTTAATAGATATAAATTTAAAAATTTTAATAAAGGGTAAAAAATAATTTCCCAAAGGTGAGGATGGTGACCTTGATTAAAAAGTTCTTGAGCCCTGATGGATGAATAGTGATTTATTTTTTCTAAGAATAAATATAGATTTTTAATTGAATAGTGGAGGATTGTTTGGTAGGTATCGATAGTAAAGGCGTCGCTTTCCCAAATTTCGTGGACAGTGAGGATATATTTTCCTTCGTTTTTATTAAAAAGTTTTATGGGGCAATCGTCGAGACATTGGCCGTGGGACACAATGTGGCCAAGATAGACAATATTACGTTTAAAGGCGTAGTTATAACCCTTTTCGAGAGATATTTGGTTTAGATAGCTAATAGCTTCGGGGGTTGGGGTTTCGTCGGCGTCGAGGGCTAAAACCCAGTCATTTTGACACATTTTGAGACCAAAGTTTCTCTGTTCAGAAAAATTGTTGTCTAGTTTTCTTTTGAAAATCTTGACCGAGAGATTTTTGTCAGCCAGAGATTTGATATTTTTTACTGTATCATCGGTTGATTCATCATCTATGACGACAATTTCATTAACCGGGGACAACTTGTGGATCCAACTCCCCCACTCTTTGACGTTTTCCTGTTCGTTTTTGGTGAGAAGGAGGATGGAGATGTTATTCAT
>CAZKWZ010000033.1:0-6822 GCA_964556795.1 uncultured Gammaproteobacteria bacterium
TTCGTAAATATGATGGAAAACCCATGTTTGCTTCTGCAGCCCTCGAAGGCTTTGAAATGACCATGGGGGTCATTAATTCTCAGGAAAGATGTCGGATACTCGAATTTAGAGCTCTCAATGAACCCAGTGATTTAAATCAGCAACTTCTCGATGCAGCCCGCAAAAATCTCGAACTAAGTAATAAAAGCTTGGAGGATGTTAATTCAATCTATAAAAAAGATGGCATTACTTCTTTTGAAGAAATCTCTCAGAGTACACTCAGAACTTACGAAAATTCCTCTCAAAAAGGCTTCACTGCCAACGACCTTCAACAATCAGTTATCCAACAAGTAGGCTCTCTTAGAATCATCTAATCTATATGCCAGAAGAACCAATAAAAAACACTACCACCGTCGACACTTCTATAAACAATATCGGTAAAATTCTTGATATTGATATTGTCCCTGAGATGGAAAAATCCTACCTGGATTACGCCATGTCAGTCATTGTTTCCCGGGCACTTCCTGATGTTCGTGATGGTATGAAACCAGTCCATCGCCGCATTATTTATGCCATGGATCAAATGGGTCTTACTCCGGGTGGTCATTTTACCAAATCAGCCAAGGTTGTTGGAGAAGTGTTGGGTAAATACCATCCTCATGGTGATGCTGCCGTCTACGGTTCTATGGTTCGTTTAGCTCAAACCTTTTCCCTTCGTTACACTCTGGTCAACGGTCAGGGAAACTTTGGTTCTATTGATGGCGATCCTCCAGCAGCTATGCGTTACACTGAGGTTAAGCTCAGTAAAATTGCTCCAGAATTGATTGCCGACATTGAAAAAGACACCATTCCCATGACTGACAACTTCGATGCCACTCTAAAAGAGCCGGAGGTTCTCCCTACCCGTATTCCAAATCTTTTATTGAATGGTGCTGATGGTATTGCTGTCGGCATGGCCACTAAAATTCCTCCCCACAATTTAAAGGAGCTTTGTGCCGGTCTTGATCATATTCTTGATCATGCCACCCTGGAAAAACAGGAAGCACCAATAGAAATAGATCCTATCCTAAAGAAGAATTTAACTACCCAGGAAATTGTTTTAAAACCCGTAAAAGATCTTGAAAGATTATCTTTTATTTTCGAAACTAGTGCCACCATCGAAGACTTAACCAAATTTATTACCGGTCCTGATTTTCCCACTGCCGGTGAAATTTACGGTAAAAGCGGTATTTTAGAAATGTACAACACCGGTCGAGGTAAATTTACCCTCCGCGGCAAAACCAATATTGAAGAAACTAAATCCGGCAAAGTCCGTATTGTTGTCACCGAAATCCCTTACCAAGTCAACAAAGCTGAGCTCATCCAAAAAATTGCCCAACTAGCTACCGATAAAAAAATTATCGGTATCTCCGATCTTCGCGATGAGTCCGATCGTCACGGTATTCGCATGGTTATCGAAATTAAAAAGAATGGTAAACCCAAAGCAATCCTAAATAAACTATTTAAATATACTGCTTTACAATCATCATATTCTGCCAATCTTTTGGCATTAGTAAACGGTATTCCTCAAACCTTGAACCTCCGCCAGATACTACTTTTATTCCTGAGACATCGGGAAACTGTTATCCGTCGTCGCTGTATTTTTGAATTGAAATCTGCCTACATGAGGGCTCACATATTAGAAGGGCTTAAAAAAGCTTTAGACGTCATTGATGAGGTCATAAAAGTCATCAGGGGTACCAAGCCCAATGAAGATGCCAAAACTCGATTAATGGAAAAGTTTGCTTTCACCGACCTTCAGGCTCAGGCTATCCTTGACATGCAACTTAAAAAATTATCCGGTTTAGAACGACAAAAACTAGATGAAGAATACCAAGAAGTTGAAAATAATATTGCCCGCTTAACTTCCATCATCACTGTCCCTGAAAAAATGGTTGAGGTAATTAAATCCGAAAATAAGGAAATTTCTGAAAAATACTCTGATCCTCGTCTGACAAAAATTTACGTCAAAGGCCTTGAAGAATTTAGTGATGAAGATCTCATTCCCAACGAAGCCACATTGGTCACTCTAACCCGTGGTGGTTATATCAAACGCGTCCCACTAGAAACATACCGCACCCAACAACGCGGCGGCGTCGGAGTTATGGGAATGGCTACCAAAAATGAAGATGAAGTTGAAAGTATGCTTTTTGTCGATACTCACGACGACCTTCTGATTTTCACCAACAAAGGCCGCTGTTTTAAAACCAAGGTCTGGGATATCAATGAAAGCAGCCGCCAATCCAAAGGTCAGGCTGTCATTAACCTGATTAACATTATTCAGGGTGAAACCGTCCAAACTGTTTTACCTGTCAGTAAAAATAACCCGGCCAAATACATTCTTTTAGCCACAAAACACGGTACCATCAAGAAAACTGCTATTGAAAAATTCAAGAATATTCGCCAATCTGGCCTCGCCGCTATCAAACTTGATCCCCATGATGAACTTATCTGGGCCAAACTTACTTCCGGAAATGATCAAATTTTTATGGCTACCTATGCTGGAAAATGTATTCGTTTCAATGAAAGTGATTGTCGTCCCATGGGCCGACACACCCGAGGTGTCCGCGGTATCACCCTCAAAGAAAATGATTATCTAGTTGGTATTGATGTTCTTCCTCAAAGTGTCGTTGCCGCCAAAGAAGAAAAGAAAGGCACCAAGTTCTTCCGACACCTTTTAGTTATTACTGAAAATGGTGTCGGTAAACGGAGTGATGTCTATCTTTATCCTCTCCAAAAACGTGGCGGTTTAGGTGTAAAAGTGGCCAATCTTACAAGTAAAACTGGTAACCTTGCCGGTGCAGTTGTGGTCACTGAAAATGACGACCAAGTCCTCTTTGTCAGTAAAAAAGCTGTCACCATCAAATTGCCTTTAAAGAATATTCCCACCCTCTCCAGAAACACCCGGGGAGTTATTCTCATGAGACTAAAAAACGATGATAAGGTCAGTACTATGACTGTTTTACAAAGCAGCAATACCGAAGCCGAAAACCCTAAAAAAATATAGGATATAACTATATTATATATATAGGATAGATATATAGTATTTTTTAAAATTAGCACCGTTACACCTAGTCTGCTATTCAGGTTCGAAAAATTAATTACAGCCTAATATAGGGTAAAATCACAATTTACATAGAGTAGGGGAGTCACTAAAACACATTTATCCGAATCTTCCTCAATATCTCTTAAACTATAGGACACACCTGTTACACATCAAATAAATTAAAATAGGGGAGTCTTATTTTTTATTTCCCGAGTGAAATTTCTCATGGACCTCCCGCAAGCGGGCATCAGTCACATGGGTATATATCTGAGTCGTGGCAATATTTTTGTGACCCAACAATTCCTGTACCGATCTTAAATCCGCCCCAGCTCTTAACAAATCTGTGGCCATCGAATGTCTTAAGGTATGAGGTGTAGCTTCTACTGGAAGTTTTGCCAAACGTACATAATGCTTTACCAATCTTTCAATCGAGCGGGGAGTCAAACGCATTTTTTCCTCATCCTGAATAATTTCCCTTTTACCACCATACCTAATAAACAAAGGTCTGTCCTTATCGCTCCTGGTTTTTAAATATTTATCCAAAAATACTGCCGCCCGAACACTAATAAACACCACTCTAGCCTTGCCCCCCTTCCCAATAACGCCAAATTCACGTGTCTTTAGGTTTATTTGATCACGATTTAACCTGGTCAACTCTGAAACCCGTAAACCAGTAGAAAACAATAATTCTAAAATTGCCCGGTCACGAATTCCAACTTTTGTCGATGACAACGGCTGATTTAGCAATCTTTCAATTTGTTCACCGTTCAAAAACTTCAATGAATGATCCTTATTTTTCGGAACATCAATTTTTTCCGGCTGCATCACCTTATAGTCGTTTTTAATTAAATATTTTAAAAAGGATCTTAGGGCAATTACATAATAACCCTGAGTAACAATTTTCATTTCACCATTAGTTCCAGCCTGTCTGGATAAATATAATCTAAAGCTTCTGACCGAATCCTGAGTGATATCCGAAACCATTGCATTAGTATTTCCTATACCCTCAAAATATTTTTGAAGTACTTCTAGATAATGCTGATAATTCCTCACCGTCAACTTCGAACAGTTTTTTTCCACTTCCAAATGTTCGAGAAATCTTCTGATGGCTACCGCTAAATCTAAATCCATACTTAAGAGTAGCACATAAAAATAAAAAACGTGCGTTTACGGGGCTCTGGTGAGGTCTTAGCTTTATTTTACCTATTTTTAGGCATAATTCTCTGATTCCCCTTGTAAAAATGGGTTAGGGAAGTCAAGTAGTCGATTTTGTGCCTGGGCCAAGATTTTAGGTGGCCAGACCACCAATAGAGGAATTAGGTACTTTTATTAGCCGGTACATAATCCATATATCAAAATAAAAAGTTAAAAAAATAAAATAATAAAAATCATATTTTTAAGACTCCCCTCCACTTCTCGTTTATACTACGTCGTAAAAGATACATTGTGCGACATATCTAAAGTGACTACCCCCTCGTCGGGGAGTAATGTGTTTAACATCTACCTTATCAACAACCATTAATCATTTATTTCACTTAATAAGTAACTCCTATATAGCTACCTCTACCCCTCTTCTATGCCTACTCTCGCTTTGAGAAGTGATATATTTAACTGCTAAACAAGTTTTCCACATAGACTATATCAATGTATATCATTATTGTGTCCTATAATATCCTATAATTATTGTGAAAATTATAGGATATATCGTGAAAACCACCCTCACCACTTCCCTACTTCCCTATCTCACCTATTATTTTTTTCGGTTATTACCACAGTTTATATATATTAATTAGGTTCAAATTTAATCCAACTCCAAACTAAATTAAATGTAATTTATTTTCATTTTAGTCTATAACATTAGCTTTCCTTAATCAGGATAATCCCCTCTCTTTATACCCAAAAAATAGCAAAATTATCCTATAAATAGGCTATTTATACTATTATCCCCAATTTGTTGCCAAAATTACCGCCAATACTACTGCCACCCCGATATAGCTATAAGTCAAAATTACTCCTCTAAACAATCTTTCCCTTATCTCAGCTTGCAATAAGCTACAAATTGCATAAATCACTGCCACTAAATAGATTGATCCTTTAAAAATTCCTACCGGCCAAAACGACAAAATACCCGCAAACTCAGTTAATAACAATGCAGGAACTAATATATATGGAAACTTTCCTTTTTCCCTACCGTCATCCGGAAGCTCAATTGCCACTGCCCAATATTGATAAGAAAACAACAATAAGCTTAAAAATGCCGTCACCAACATATTACCCCAAAAAGGCAACATAAAAGAAAACATACTATTAAAAACAAAGAAAGATACCAATAAAATCAAAATCAAGCTCACTGTATATGCCGCTCGATACAAAGGCACCGTCCTATATCCAATTGCTACCAAAAATACATTTTCAGCCAAAAACATTAAATACAATATTGTCGCGAAAAATATTGTTAAAAATAACAAATTTAACCAATTTGTCGGCAACAATGCTGCAAAGAGTCCAAAGCCTAAAGTCCACATTACCGGCAGCAACACTGCCATTATTTTAGTATCAATATTCCCTTCAAAAATAATCCCCAACCCAAACCAAAAACAAAAAGCTACCATCGCCAAAAGCAACATCAAACCATAATACCTTGATTCGACTGGCAAACCTAGATACAAATAAAAAGATACTCCGGCAATCAGAGAAGAGATAAAGTATTTAAGTCTTTTGGGCATAATCAAAGCCGGCAAAAACATTAACTACGTCATCATTTTCTTCCAATTCATCTATCATATCTAAGATTTTACCCACTTCCTCTTCAGAGTTTAACAACACGGCATTTTTACATTTGTAAACAATCCCTGAGCTCAAAATTTCCAAACCCATTTGCGCTACCTTGTCCCTTATCCTTCCAAAATCAACCACCTCAGTAATTATTGCACCTTCCTCAATATCTCTTACTCCCAAATCAATTAACTCCAATTCTGCCTCTTCATTCAGCTTTGACTCCAATTCAATCTCCCCTACTTTATCAAACATAAACGCCACACTACCACTTTCCCCCAAATTACCATCATAATTTCTAAAAATTAACTTTATTTCTCCCAAAACCCTATTTTTATTATCAGTCTCTACCTCAATCATTATCGGTACTCCAAAAGGACCAAAACCTTCAAAAATCCCACTACTTAGATTATTTTTTCTCTCATCAAATCTTTTCAATAATCTATCAATATTTTCCTTGGGCATATTCACTTCTCTCGATTTTTCAATAGCAGTTTTTAGATGCACATTAGCCTCAGGGTTAGTATTCCCGCCTCCTTCACGTATTGCAGTCATAATATTTTTTGAAGCTCGGGTAAAAAGTTCACTTCTTTTCTTATCCTGTGCCCCTTTGCGGTTTTTAATGTTTGCCCATTTAGAATGTCCTGACATAAGGTTAAAATTTATTTTTTGTAATTACTATATTTTATCATTGAGGCATAATTTTCACCTAAATATAAAACAACCTCATCGGGTAATAAAGAAGCATTACTCAATTGCGAACATTTATACATTTCCGCCAATAAATCGGTATATTTTTTAGTTAAAGCATTGGGGCTTGTCTTCACCATAATTTCACAACCATCTTTTTTGGCCTCACTTCCCACCGATACCACATTAAAACCCATCCAGTTTAATCTATCTGCCACAAAAGCCCCCAGTCCATTCTCGTCACTGGCATTCATTAAACTAATCTTCACCTCCCCTCCCTGTAATTCACTGTC
>CAZKWZ010000034.1:0-6624 GCA_964556795.1 uncultured Gammaproteobacteria bacterium
CCACATAATTGATAACTTAAGGTCTATAAATATGGCTAAAATTAATCCTAGTATTCCGGATATGAGAAAAGAAATGAGTAAAATTATATTCCAAAAACGACGTTGAACTATTGGAGAAATTTTTTTCTTTTTTACTAATAAAAAAGAAACTAAATAGGAAATCAAAATGATGACTGAAATTGGAAGAGTTAGATAATTATCCATAAGCTATTGTAGAATAACAACTTGGACAGGATAATTGTTAATGGCCATAGCCAAATTGGCGGTTTTTGTCTTCATTTTTTGAAGGTCTCGCTTATAATCAACCCATCCCTAAGTTCAATATTTCTCTCGGCTAATTTGGCATACTCCGGTTCATGAGTGACCATAATAATTGTTTGACCGTGTTTATGTAGATTCAGGAAAATATTTAATATTATTTCTGATGATTCTGTGTCTAGATTGGCAGTTGGCTCATCGGCAAAAAGAATTTTTGGATTATGGACAATTGCTCGCGCAATACTAACTCTCTGTTGCTGGCCACCGGAAAGTTGACTGGGTAAGTTGTTCAACCTATCCTGAAGACCCACCTTTGATAACGCCTCTTCCGCCTTTTTTTGAGCGACATTTTCATCAATACCTTGCATGAGAAGTGGCATCATGACATTTTCCCTGGCTGTCAGCATGGGTAGTATGGCGTAGTCTTGAAAAATGTAACCTAAATTTCTTAATCTAAATGAGATTCTCTCTTCACTTGTTAATACAGAAGTATCGATGTTTTCAATCCAGATAGTTCCCTGATTAGGCCTATCTAACAAACTCAGTTGGTATAAAAGCGTGCTTTTACCTGATCCGGACATACCCGTGATTGCCAGAAACTGTCCAGAGGGTACCGAAAAGCTGATTTTATTTAACGCGGTAAGTGTGTGATCACCGATTGTAAATATTTTAGTTAGGTTATTAATTTTAATCATAGTTTATCTGCCTAAAATTGCATCTAATGTATTTTGTTTGGTTACTATCCTCGCCGGGATATAACCCGAGATAAAAGCAGTAATGGTCAAAATAAGGCCACGAAGGATAAGACCGTCGGTGGTTATTGATAATTTTCCCTCAGTCACCGGAAATTTTAGTGGGTGAAGATCAAACCATGGGGCAAGAAACCAAATAATAATAAAACTGGAAAATAATATTCCGGAGAGTGCATAGAACAATGATTGAATAACATATGAAATCTCAATGGCACGAGCTGATATTCCAATTCCCTTCATAATACCGATATATTTTCTTCTGGTAATGGCATTGACAAAAATTACGATAAAAATCGTAATCGCTCCTACAATTAATGAAATTACCCCCACAATATTACCAAGCATTGAAAACGTCTTTTTCATATCTGAAATGGCCTTTGGTAATGTTTCGTCAGCTGTTTCTACAACGATGTCAGCCTTGTATGGGAAATTGTCTAATATATAGCCCTTAGCTTCGTTATTGTCAGAGCCCTGATTTAGTAATATTGCTATTTCGTTGACATTAAGACTTTGATTATTTATCAATGCCCGCATTGTGCTCTCAAGTATAAATATGCGATTATCCACAGTAGTATTTCCGGTATCGATTATTCCTTTAACATAAACTTCGATATTATTTTTGCCAATTATTAGCCTTAATCTAGACCCAACCACTACTCCTTCCAGACGTGATTCTGTTGAAGAACCTTTGGAGTATTCGACCAACAAAGCTTTCCCTATTAAAATGGCTTCGGTGTCATAGTCGTTTAAAAATTCCCCGGCAATTATTTTGGTGGACAATCCGGTAACTGCATCTTCTTCGTTTGGATTAATTCCCACCAAAGTACCACTTACCCGTTGGCCAATTTCAGTATCTTTAATTTTTACCTTGTTTTCGTTTTCTAAGATTGCCGCCACAGTGTATCGTTTGGATAATGCCTGGTATGAAGGTAGACTCTTAATCAGTGAGTCCAACATGCTTGATTGAGATATTGAAACATTTTGGCTGGCTGGCTTGACTAAAATATCTGACGAATAATAAGTTTTAAACGAGCTCATCATCCCATCAGCTAGTCCAATTAAGATGCCTCCCATTAGAACCATATTAAAAAAGGTCAAAGACATTACGAAAATAATTAAGGCTGTTGACCACGGGTTACTACGTTTAAGCTCACGGACAGCTAAAAATTTACCGACCGTGAGATCTCTTTTTAGTTTGTTAAAACTGACACGAATATTCATAAACTTTTACTGTTTGGTCTTACCAACACTGTTGTTCCGCTTTCCAAACCAGATAATATTTCCGCTTTAGCAAATCCTTTTTCTCCCACTTCCACTGCAGTCAAATCCCCATCATCACTATCCGCTTTTTGAACAAATGTTTTTTCATCCCGATAAACAATCGCGCTGATTGGGACGGCGAGGGTATTTTCTTTACGAATTAACTCAATTGTGGCAATCGCTGTCATATTGGGTTTGATATTGGTTGGTAAATCGGTAATCTCAATTTTTGTTTCAAATGTAACAACTCCACCATTTACAGTGCCTACAGAATCAACATAAGTAACTTTTCCGGAAAAAACTAAATCTTTCATGGCATCAAAAGTGACATTTACTTTTTGTTCAACTGAAATTTTTGGAGCATAGATTTCATTTATAAATACAGTCAGTAATGGCTCATTTTCTAACGTATCTTCATAAGCTATCTTTGCTAAGCTTACCTGCGCTTGAGCAGCAGTAATAGAAATATTTGCTTCTTTGTATTTGGTCTCAGCAGAGCGGAAATCCTTCTTCGCCTGGACTAGTTTTGAATCAATGCTTAGTTTTTCCAGTTCAGTGAATTCTTCTTTTGTTGTGGGATTTGTTGCGTTGAGATCTTTATAATTGACTCCATTTTCGGAGTCTAAAACCACTTGTCTTTTTGACCACATCGCGGTATCTGCCACTTCTTTATTTTGTTTGGCGGTGACAAGTGAGCTAATTGCATTTTGGTACGCCGCATAGGCGGATGCTTTTTCCGTTTCCGACGCTGTCTTATGGAATACCCCGCTTACTTGAATAGTTTCAAGAAATGTTTCTTTTTGGGCAGTGTATAAAAGCCGGGTATCTGGCTTACGCAAAACAACAGTTTTAAATCCAATAGCCAAGACTATTATTAGACCCACCACTGGATATATTTTAGGAATCTGCATGTTGTTTCTAATTTTTCAGCTTCTAAAATAGTAGTAAAGATACGGATTAATTCCTTAAGATCATTTTCCGGAATCGCTGATAAAACCTTAAAATGTTTTTTATCTAATTGTTTTTTAAATACTTCTATTTGCTTCGCACCTTCAGAGGTAATCGAAAGACATATAATTCTGCGGTCAGTCGGATTATCTTCTCTCTGAATATAATGTCCATCGGCTAAACGATTGGTAAGTTGAGCCACTGCGGATAATGACATCGATAGCTCATTGGCCAATGGGCCTACTGGGGTTTTGGGATGTTCGTGAATGTATGTAAGAGCTTGAACTTGAAGTAGTGTGATTGCTTTATCTTCAAACGAACTTGTTTGTTCGATTAATCGACGAACTTTAACTGCTTTACTTAGAAACTCAGACAGTAATTTTGTTTGGTAATTATTCATATCAATAATATAAATTATTATTAATGCTATAAATAGTTTAGCTTATAAACTAATGGTGTCAAGCATACCATTTTTCTTTTTTATTCTGTCTCATTTGTCTCATTTAGGTACAAAAGGCTGATAGAATAAGACAGAGGTTGGGGACAGTGTTATAGGGACAGAAAGGTTCCAGACCCTAATGCTCCGCAATCTGCCTGTAATGATGACTATTTTATTTACTAATCGCCTTTTTAATAATAAATCGAAAAATACTTCGTTTGCTAAAATACATTATGAATAAAAAAAGCGGAGTAATAATCATCATTATTTTAATTTTAATAGGGCTGGGATTTATGAGCCTAAACAAAAAGCCAAAAACGACAATACCATCTCAAGTAGTGACTGAAAAAAAAGAGCAAAACTTCCTTTTGGAGGGATACCCGATCGACAAAGTTCCCCTATTTAAACTGACGAAAGTCAGCTCTAATAAAATCATTGTTAATACCGATCCAAAAAATACATCTAATTTCGATGAAATTAATTTTGCCTATTTTAACGTTGTCTTTGAGACAGACGCCACCCAGAAAGAATTTTTTGATTATTATAGGGACCTCTTTGAAAGCTTGGTTGCGGATGAGTCTGAAGTCCGGGAAATGGTAAAGGGGAAAATCGGGGAATATAAAGTCTCGGCAGCCTATTACGGGGAAAACAAGATAGGCTATATCCAAGTCCATTTACCAAATTATCAGGATGAAAGCTTGAATAAATACTTCACTGATTTTCCTGAGATTATAAGTATGAATCCAACTTTAATTGAACATGAAAAAAAGTATGGTCTTTTAAATCAAGATGGGGGCGAGATTGAGTTTAGCAAATATTTTACTGTTATTGATAGTGGAGACAAAAACAATGATGGTAAAGATGATGTTGATGAATTTTTAGAACTTGAGGAAGAATATAAAAAACGATTCAAAGAAAAACCAGAATATTTGTACAACGAAAAAACTGGAGAAATGAAATGGAAAGATGGTGAATATGAATCGACACTGGTAGTTTCGAGGGACCACGGCCGAATTTATCTAAATCTGCGAAAAGGAATGGAGGAATAAGAACGGGGGTGACAAAATTTACATCCGCAAATAAGTCAGGAGCTTGAACATAAGGATGGCTGGCCAGACAATGGCTTTGCCAATTCCCGTCAAGACCATGCCAAAAGTGGCCGCATTTTGGAGAAAATAAAATAGAGCACCGGCAACTCCGAGGCTATAAATCGCCCCAGATCGGCCTTGACCATGGCAATGATAGCCATGATGATGGTGGCCTCTGCTCATAAATTTTCCCTGACAACACTCATCCATATTTTCTTGACAGCACTCTACTTTTTCGATTTTTTCTTTTTTCATTGCTTATATAATAGTCCAATTGATATTCATGAGTAGATTATATCGGAGTCTTTTTTATACTGTCTCATTTAGGCACAAATTTAAACATAGGGTTATAGAGATAGAAAGGTGCCAGACCCCCATGCTCCGCCAAAGGTCAAAGTTCTTTGCTACCCTAATGCTCCATTATCCTTACTATTATTTACTTGATCCAAATGATCGTGTCCTGGACCACCGTCGAGGTAGATATCTTTCTCCAGGTGGCCAGCTTTGTCATCAACAATTTTATTTTTCTTTTATCAAGACCTCGGTTGTGATATGAATCCTGAAATGACACACTTTTCCAGTTGATCGGTATAAAGGTTTCTGCGTTATCGAGTATCAACAATCCACCCTTTTTAATTTTATCTAAGACTTTTAGTAAACAATCTATCCGGTGATCTCCGTCGACGAGGCACGCATCCACCGTTTCCTTACCGATTTTGTCCAATACCGCCAAATAGTCCTTCTTTTTTGGGGCATAGATATAATTCACATTTTTACATGTTTTTAGATCGAAACGGACTTTTTGATACCACTTCGTATCTGATTCCACACTGATTATTTTTTTGACCCTACTGGCAAACCACTTAGTGCTTTGTCCGCTTCCAAATTCAAGAAAAAAATCACTCAGTCTCAATAATCCTTCAATAATTTCCACGGAATCCGGTGTTAACCAGGGGCAATCTCGGTGTTTTGACTCCCAACGAAGTTGTTTGAATGCTCCCACCACAAAACGATAATGTAGCCTTTTTTTCAGGTAATGAACATTAACGATATTTTTCCAGGATTTTAAAAAAGAATTTAACGACACCATAATTTATATGATTATCTCATATCATTTATAAAAATCTTTCTCCAATATTACCCATTTATAAGGCGTTTTTAAGCTTATAAAAAAATTGACCAAGTAAGATTTTACTGACCATTTTTTTGATTATCTTCAATTCCTTGTCCGGTCCTGATTTGAGCAAAAACATAAAAAAAGTGTAAAATACCATCTATTCACTAATATGAGAGAGTATGACTCCTGTTTTGTCGGTATTCCCTTGCCCGGAAAGACCAAACTACAATTTGAAAAACTTCTTGTCGACGTTCATAAAATTGAACCCCGACTTGAGCTGACCGGTTTTAGTCCGCATATCACCCTTTTATATCTAGGTGGAAAATTTACCTCCGATCTCCGGGATGTTTTTGATCTTGCTCGACCGGCCTTGCCTGTCATCAGGGGCAAAAAGCTTAATATTGGTGGTTATGGTGATTTTGCCGATGCTAGTACTATATTTTTGCGTGTTTTATCTCCTCCCCCTGAGCTTGAAATTATTCATAATTACCTCAATGGTAGTTTTGGGACCTGGGAAAGCCATCCCTTTTGTGCTCATGTTACCGTCTGTCGCGATCCTCAAAAAATTTTGACCACTTCTACCCGGAAAAGCTTGGTTGCCCGTCTTGACGAAGTTGATTGGTCCTTTCCTATCACCAGACTTCTGGTCGAAGGAGATAATTTTTATCCCCAAAACATCGCTCCTCGGGGTTTGGTCCTTCGGGCTTAAAATTCAAATACTTTGTCCTTTAGTCTCCATAATTCCCGCTCGGTCAATTCCCA
>CAZKWZ010000035.1:0-4087 GCA_964556795.1 uncultured Gammaproteobacteria bacterium
ACCATGGTCGATTTAAATTCTTCCCCAATCGATATCGGTATTATCAACTACACTTCAGATACTCCCTATTCCAAGGCAAAAAATCTCGGTGCCGGTGCCCTCAATCTCGCCGGCATCGAACCAGTATATTTAGGCTCTCTCGCTATTTTACAGAGAATCATCGAATTAGAAGAACAATCCTAACCAATTATTTCTTCATGAACTCCTCAAACTCTTTATCGTCCAAACTCTCTTTTTCAACTAAAAGTTTAGCCAATTCATCAAGTTTCTTTTTATTTTTCTTCAATAAACTTTCCGCTCTGGTTAGAGCTGCATTAACTAGTTTTTTAATCTCCTCATCCACCTTTTCCTGCATTCCATCAGAAATTCTTGAAGGCTCCATCCAGGCTTGTCCAAAATCACCCACATCAATTTGTGGTCCCATATTAATTGGTCCCAATTTTGACATTCCCCATTCCACCACCATATTTCTCGCAATATTAGTCACATGACTAATGTCACTGCTTGCCCCGGTAGTTATATCGTGAAAAATAATTTCTTCAGCCGCCCTTCCTCCCATTGCCATCGCCATCTGTTTTACCAGTCGAGATCTAGTCTCATGAACCCTGTCCATCTTAGGTGGAATCAAGGTAAATCCCAGTGCCATTCCCCGTGAAACAATTGAAATTCTATGAACCGGATCCAAGTCTTCGGCAAAATTTACAATTGCATGTCCGGCTTCATGATAAGCCGTCATCAATTTATCCTCTTCACTTTGATCACGACGTTTTTCTGAACCAAGTTTTACTTTTAATGCCGACTCTTCAATATCCCCCCTAGAAATCTCTACTTTGTTTTCTCTTGCTGCCTTTATTGCCGATTCATTCAACATGTTCTCCAAATCAGCCCCGGAAAAACCCACTGTTCTTCTGGCCACACTTTTCCAATCCACATCTTTAGCAAAAGGTTTCCCTTTAGCGTGAATTTTAATTATCTCCTCTCTTGCGGCTAAATCTGGCATTTCTAGTACCACCCTTCTATCAAAACGACCTGGGCGTAGCAATGCCGGATCAAGTAAATCACCCCTATTTGTTGCTGCCAAAACTACAATTGCGGTATTAGTCTCAAAACCATCCATTTCCACTAAAATTTGGTTTAGAGTTTGTTCTCTTTCCCCATGTCCTCCATCCATTCCTCCTCTCATTCTTCCGATAGCGTCAATTTCATCGATAAAAATAATCGCTTTACCGGCTTTTTTAGCTGTTCCAAACAAATCCCTAACCCGGCTTGCTCCTACTCCCACCAACATCTCCATAAATTCCGATCCCGCCATACTATAAAAAGGCACATTTGCCTCCCCGGCTACCGCTTTTGCTAATAATGTTTTACCAACTCCCGCCGGTCCTACCAACAAAACTCCTCTTGGAGCTCTCGCTCCCATTTTTTGATATTTTTCTGGATGTTTCAAAAAATCCACCACTTCTTCCAAATCTCTTTTTGCCTCTTCTACCCCCGCCACATCTTTAAAGGTAGTATTTTGTTTTCCTTTAATAAACAGTTTTGCGGTTGATTTTCCAAAACCAAACATCCCCCCGCCCTGACCGCCACTTTGTCTTCCAAAAAACCATAATATAAAAATAATCGGTATTCCCACCGACAATACCATTGATAAAACATCTCCGAGAGCCTTCCAACCACTCCTGTTTTCCACAGTAAATTTAACCGTACTAATATCTACCCCCTCTTTTTGCAAAATATCCGACATCGACACATTATTTTCTTTAGAAGCTGTTAAAATTTTATTATTGTCTTTCAGCTTGGCTATTACTTCATTGTCCATCACCGTCAATTCTTCTACCTGTCCCTTCTTAACATTTTCAATCACTGTCGACAAAGAAACTTTTGCCAATGTATCACCCACAATTAAACCAATTAATGCCGAAATTCCCATATAAATTAAAATCATGTAGATTACTGATCTAATTATCTGGCTTGGTCCGATTTCAATTTTCTTTACCTTAACTCCCGGGGGCAATTTATCCAAAATTTCTTTTGGAATTCCATTATTTTTATCTTTCTTTTGGTTATTTTTTATACCTAAAATTTTCTTGATTCTTTCCCACATAATTACAAATTATACCATCGCTGTTTCTTTCCGGCCTACTTATTTTTCGTCTCTTCTTTGTTTTTTAGTTTTTCAATTTCATTTTTTAATTCCAACATTTTCAACTCCCTTCCCACCGTTAAATCATTGGTTTTTTCCAATTCCTCCACCTTAGTCTGCAAAACCGATTTTGATTCAATTAATTCTTTTTCGTATGTCTTTTGTTTGGTAATGTCCAACGCGTTCACCAATATTTCCACTATTTTTCCATCTCTGATAATTGGATTCGACTCACCGGAAACCTTAATAATTTTTGGTATACCACTTTTACTATGAACCTGAACCTCAAAATCTTCACCATCCTTACCCTCAAACGTCTTCCCAATTTCTACCATTACCTTTTCTAGAAACTCGGGTAATATAAAATCACCTACATTCTTCCCCAAAATTTCTTCTTCTGAATACCCCAATACTACACAGGTAAATTTATTTACATACTTTATTATTCCCTTATCATCAACAATTAATGCAATTTCCTGCATCTTATCCACTAAAAATTTATATCTCCTGTCACTCTCTTTTAATTCATCTGTCTCCTGTTTCAGTTTTGATGTTGCTTTGTCGATTTGAATTTTAAGTAAAACAATAAACAATATTGCTATAAAAAACATCGTCGGCCCTACTATTAATGCATATTTTGCCCACAAAGGCATCACCGTCTCTACTTTGACTCCACCCCCCAGCCATTTCTGTTTAGCTACATAATAATATGAATCATTTTTTGCCTTCCATTCCGTTATATATTTATCTAAAATTGGTAATAAATACCCCTCTTTGTCTTTTGATACTGTAAAAAATAAATCCACCGGATTAAATACCACCCCACTGGACTTTAATCCATATTTATTCTCGTTTGCCATTCCAAAAGTAATTCCTGCTACTCCAGCTTCAACCACCCCCTCTTTAATACCGTTAAACAGTTCATCGTAGCTTAAAAATTCCACATATTGACAAGAAAGACCAAATCCTGACACTAATTTCTTAAAATTCTCTGCATTAATATCTCCCTTTAAAATCCCTATCTTTTTGTCAGCCATTTTCAATATCCCGTCAATATCCGACGACCCCGTTACATAAACCTCACCCCATACTGTCAATAATGGTGTTTTTGGAAAACTCATAAATCCCAATCGTTCTTCAGTCAGGGCCGCGCTAGTTAGCATATCGACCTCACCATTTTTTATTCTCTCTAATCCCTGACTCCAGTCTCCGTAAACATATTGAAATTGAATATCCTCCTTTTCTCCAATTTCAGTCAATAAATCCACATAGAAACCCTTAAAGGTTCCGTCAATATCCTGAAAAATCATTGGATAATTACTAAATGCCCCCACTCTAACTACCTTTGATCCCACTGCCAAAACACTACCCGTACTCTCAATTCCCAAAAAAAAATATAAAAATTATTCCCAGTCCCAATTTAATTTTATCCATTAGCATCCTCACTTAATTCAGTATACCCTTTTTTTAAAAAAAATTATTTCCGCACTTTTACCGATTTATTACCGCGACCATTTAACGCGAAAATTTTCCTCTGGGATTATTTCCCAATTCAGTATCCGTTTTTATTTTTTCTCTTAGCTTCAATTCCCAAGCCGGATCCCCCTCACCACTTATAGCCGATACTGTTCCCTCGGCAAACACCTTTGCCCTTCCTCGTGTAGCCGCTTTTATTGCACTGGCTCTGACCTCGTCCACCGACATAATATGTCCTCTTTCAATAATTGATCCTTCCTTTTTCTTACACATACCTTATTTTACCATAAGTTCCATCAATATGTTTCTATCGTCCCCATCTCCTTCCCTGACCCAAAATTCATGGCGGCACTTACTACACTTGTAGTGAATTTTAAATATCCCTCCAATATATGTAGTTTCCACTGGCCTCATTAAACTTTTACAGTCGCTTGCCCTGTCTCCCGGAATTTCTTCATCTACATGTTT
>CAZKWZ010000035.1:4187-6562 GCA_964556795.1 uncultured Gammaproteobacteria bacterium
ATCTCCACCCCCATCTTTATATCCCTGTCCAATTTTTGGTTAAACAACAGTTTTCCTCCCACCACACTCGCCTCCGGTTCTACTGCATTAATTCGCCAATTGTCAGGTATTGTTACCAATGACACCATTCCCGTATCCCCAAAACCACTTTGTCTCTGAATGTAATTCAAATAAGAAAATTTATCTAGGCCTTTCAAATTTATCGACTCATTATATTTTATTTCCACATTAATCTTCTTTCCCACTGGCACAGTTATCAAAAAACCAATCTCCTTCTTATCGCCCACCTGATTAACTCTCAAGTCTCCCCCGCTTACAATTTTCTTTTCCCCACTTCCATTTGCACTCCAATTTACCTCCTGCAAAACCGCCGCCAACGGTACGTATACCCTCATATAATTTTTATAATCTCCCCCAGGCCAGGCACTATTTTTGGCTGTATTTTCATAAACTATTTTTAAATCATTTCTGACGAGACTTTCGGTAATCTCTATCTGTCTTTCTATATTTCTGTACAAAAAATAATTAGCCTTATTTACTCCCAAATTAGCCTCGACAATATATAAATAATCAGCCAAACACTTATCTCCATTACACTTACCTCCGTATATCGATCCATCCCACCCTGCTTCTAAAAGTACTGCTGCTGCCTTTGGTTCATTCAAGGCAATTTGTACTTCATTTCTTTCCATTAGGTCTACCAATGCCATCAACAACTCCTGGGCTTCTTTCCCTTTGGCTGTTTTTATTTCTTCCATCAACTGTTTACTTACTGCCCCCAAAAAACTAGCTTTTTGTACTGACCCGGGGAAAAACTTTGTTTCAGAATAATATTCAGCCTGTTCATACAAATTATCCTGACTTATCTTTTCTTTAAAGTCAGCG
The DNA here is from genome assembly GCA_964556795.1 of uncultured Gammaproteobacteria bacterium. Lineage (GTDB taxonomy): Bacteria > Patescibacteriota > Microgenomatia > UBA12405 > UBA12405 > UBA12158. The sequence continues at coordinate 5,073 of CAZKWZ010000035.1, forward strand.
ATATATACCTCGCCAGTTACCTTCAATATCGCCTTGACCGAGGCTAAGTTTAGTCCAATTACCCCGTCGACCTTTCTCCCTGTTTCTTTTTCCAAAAACCACTGGACATCCTTTGATACCACCGGAAAACTTGCCTGCCAATTTGCGTCTCTCATGAACCATCCCGCTTCTCCCAAATAATTTTTTATCTCCACCGGTGGTTCCACATGTCCTTTTAATTGCCCGTCTGCTTCATACACATCTTTAACTTCGAAACCCAAGAATTTTCCCGCCTCAAAGCTCATCATGGCATAAGATCCTATGAATCCCCCCGACGGTCGCAATTCATTTTCATTTTGCAGCAGCACCATATACTCTCGTCTCTTTCCATCTAAACCCAACATTTCAGGCAAGATCGGTAAAATTTTTCTCATGCTCTCTGCCTTCTTTCTCTCTTCGGCGATTTTATCTCTCATTTTTACAATATCTTCTCTAAACCTTCCAGGAATTCCCTTCCATTGTCCCGACAATCTTCCCTGCAAGATTCCCATTTTAGAGATTGCCTCATCTAGGTTAGACTCTATTTTTTGTAATTCCAATTTCATTTCCATTTCCTTTTCTCCAAATATTCCTCCGCTTAGCTTTTCTCCACTTTGCGATAAGCTCAAACTTAGCTTCAATAGGTCCAACACTTCCCCTTCGGCCCTCAGCATCACCCCAATTTTTCCTCCACCCCAGCTTTCCAATAATTTCGAATTTTCTTTGCTCAATACCCCTATTTCCTTTGTTGCCTCGGTATATTTTCCCTTCTCGATCATTGTCCCTATTCCCAATATTTTTTTAGGGATCAACATCAGATTGACTACATTTATTGTCAATATGACCAAAATTATTGCTACTATTCCGACCAATCCCCATTTCCAATTACCGACTCCTTTTATCTTTATCTTCTTAAATTTTACTTTGGGCAATATTTTTGACCATTCGATCTTTTCTTTCTTTTTCACCTCTGGTTTGGGCTCTGTTATTCTCTCTTCTTTTACTGTTGGGGTTGTTGGCAGCTCCAATTTTTCCTCTTCTGCTTCATCTTCATTAGACCAGCCTGTCCACGAACCAGGCATTGCTTTAAATTTCGATGAGACCAATTTATCTATCAGCTCCTCTTCTTCATCATCTGTCTTTTCCACCTTTCTCTCAGGTAAGGGGCTGATCCTCAATCTTTCCAATTTAAATTCCGTCCTCTCTTTTTCCTCTTCTTTTTCTACTTCCACTTTTGACTCCTCGTTTTTATCACCCTGTGATTCTTCCTCAAATTCCACAAATTTTTCATCTTCATCCTCTATCTCCACCTCATAACGTCTTTCGACCCGATCCCGTTTCATTTCCGTCTTTACTGTTGGCTCCTTTATTTTTGGCTTCTGCCTATCCTCCATATCTGCCTTGGCCACAAAATACTGTACGACCGGCTTAGCTCCCTCAGTAAAGGTGATTTCTGGTTCCCATCTCAGTAT
>CAZKWZ010000036.1:0-5719 GCA_964556795.1 uncultured Gammaproteobacteria bacterium
AATGGTAGGACACTACGCTCTGAACGTAGTAATTGTGGTTCGAATCCATGTGGGGAAACAATGAAATGGCCTGAAACGCTAACACTAATTAGACATGATAGTTCCGCCTATAATGCCCTCAAACCACGAAAAAGGGAAAGTATTTTATATCAAGAATTTTTGAACGCATATGGGATTAACCCTGATTCAGATAATTCCAGGCGACTAGCATTAGAAGTAAAAAATGAATTTTCGCTAGAGTATGGTGATCATAATACCCCTCTTGCAGAAGGCGCCGGTATCCAAGCGGAAATGATGGCAACAAGACTAAAGGAAAGGATTCCGATACCTAACGCAATTTTTGTTTCACCATACGAACGAACTGAAGCTACTTTATCAAGAATGATTATTGGCTGGCCTGATTTGAAAAATATTAAAATTATTCGGGACGAAAGAATTACTGAACAGGATCATGGATTATCGCTACTTTACAATGATTGGAGAGTATTTAATGTGCTACATCCTGAACAGAGGGAATTGTTTGCAAAACAAGGGAGTTATCGATATAGATTCCCTCAAGGAGAAAATATTCCTGATGTTAGGGAGAGATTACACTCCTGGATTGGAACTATCACCCGTGATTATAGTGGTCAAAATGTTTTGACAGTTACACATCATTTGGCGATACTAGCTTTAAGAGCAAATTTAGAAAGGTTAGATGAAAAAGAATTCATCAGACTTGATGAAGAAGAAAAACCGATAAATGCTGGAGTAACAATATACCGAGGCAAAGCGAATGAAGGAAAAGATGGTCATCTAGTTTTAGATGTCTATAATGCAAAACTGTATTGATAACTATTCTGAATCAGTTTTGACAACGCCCCAAGTTCCCAGGCCACCCCAAACTCCAGCAACAGGTCCTAAATCTCCTCGATAAATCCTGTTTTCGGGGACCCCACGTCTAATAATTTCTGTAATAAAATTTTGAACATTTTCTATTGGTTTGGTATCTAACTCCATGATTGAAACTTGTTCAGGGATATTATCTTCACTGTTTTTTATGACAAAATCGGCCATCCATTCAACTAATTGTCGTCTGGTTTGAGTTTTGGCAATACCTTTTGTCTCCCCATGATCAATTTGTAGTATCGGAGTGATATTTAAGAGACTGGCAACAAAAAGTTGTCGATTAGAAACACGACCGTTTCTGGCTAAAAAATTTATATTGGGAGTAGCTGCCCGTAAAAAGGTTCTTTTTTTAACATCGACCCCAACTTGTATAACATCGGTTAAATTTGCTCCCTGCTCTGCGGCTTGGGCCATTCTGATTGCCTGAATACCCAACCCCATAGAAACCGACCCAGAATCATGGACCACCACCGATGAACGAAATCTTTTTTCCCGAGCTGCTAATACTGCCGAAGCCAGAGTACTAGACATTTTGGAATCGATAAGTACAACTGCGAGACTCCGATGTCTTAGTAATAATTCATCATATACTTTTTCAAAATATTCTGGTCCGTAAGCCGCAGTTAAAGGTAAATCTTTGGACTCACCTAGAAGTTTTTTAAATAATTGATTATCTAAGTTTTTACCAAGATTATAGGTTTTTTCACCAAAAGTTACATCAAAAGGTATTTGAACTAAGGGATTAATTTTATGTCTTTTTTTCAATTCCTCACCCGAAGGTAAATCTGCCGACCAATCCGTTACTACTGCTATTTCTGCTGTCATAGTATATTTTAATATATCATATTAAATCAACATAAAGTAGAGAGAATCTACAGTTAATTTTGTTATTATCGTTTATGAACATATCAAAAAGTTTGGTTTTAAATAATACAATAGATATTCCTAGAATTGGATTAGGAGTTTGGCAAATTCCAAATGATGACGTTTCAAAAGTGGTTCAATGGGCGATTGCAGCCGGTTATCGCCATATAGATACCGCTAAAATTTACAGGAATGAGGAGGGGGTTGGTCAAGGCATTTATAAAAGCGGTATAAAGCGAAGTGATATTTTTGTAACCACAAAATTGTGGATTACAGATACACTAAATCCAAACAAAGGATTGGTAAATAGTTTATCTAGACTTGGCCTAGACTATATTGATTTATATCTAATTCACTGGCCATTTCCATTTTGGAGAGATATTTGGAAGAATCTAGAAAAATCATACAAGGAAGGTAGGGCTAAAGCGATAGGAGTTAGTAATTTTAATATCGATCAACTAAAATCTTTGAAAAAAGTATGTGGTTTTAACCCAGCGGTAGTTCAAGTAGAAATTAGTCCATATTTTTTTAAAAAAGAATTAATTGACTATTGTCATTCTGAGGGAATTGTAGTTGAAGCATACAGTCCCCTAACGCGTAATAAGCGTTTGAATGATGAATTTATTATTGATTTAGCAAAGGCATATAAAAAATCAGGGGCTCAAATAATGATTCGTTGGGCTCTACAGCATGATTTAGTGGTTTTACCAAAATCAAAAAATAAAAATCATCTTGAGAGTAACATCGATGTTTTTGATTTTGAAATATCAAATGATGATATGAAAAAACTAGATTCTTTAAACGAAAATTATAGTGCTTTATTTAGGTAATGGGGTTGTATTGTTTTACCGTTGGAATATCGGTGTAAACTTAGTTATGGCAAAAACGATAATTGTAGTATTAATAATACTTTGGTTTTTGGGTTATAACCCAATTGCAGGAATAAATATCCCTAATATTCCACTATTTTCGATAAATCAACATCAAATTACTTTGTGGAATGTGTTAATTTTAATTGCCATAAGTATGGCCATCGAAATACTTCCCGGACCACTTCAAAAAATCGCCTCTTTTTTATTGCTGTTATGGGTACTATCAACATTGGGTATTTTTGCCATTGCTGGTTTATCAAACATAATTGTTTTACTAATAATTATCGGACTGGTAATGTCATTGTTTAAATAGTAGTGATGATAAAAAATAACCAGAAAAAATTTCTTAAGCTAATTTATTTAGAAACTTTATTGGTTTTAGTCGGCTATTTTTTATTATCAAACTCTATTCTGGTATTGTCAGTAAAAAATTCTAATGTATTTTTTTCTTTGATATTACCGGCAAGTTTCGGAATTATCTCCAGCTGGATTTTCTTATATTTTTTTTCACACGAGGATTTTTTTGGATTTATAAAAGAATCTGAAAGGCAACCACTGAGGAAGAAAAAATATTTAGAAAAATTTTTATTAGTCGGAAAAATAATAAGTTGTGTCCTAATTAATATAATTGGTGGACCAGTTTTCTTGGCTTTGACAGCAAAATTTATGTTTTCTAAAAATCAAAATAGGTATTGGATGACATTAATAACCAATTTGATATCCACAATTTTTCTTATTTTAAGTGCAAGATGGATTGACACGGCAATTCTTAGGTAAAAAAGATATAATTTTATTTGATGGCATACAGGAAAATTTTCTTCTGGATGATAATCGGAATTTTGGCTTGGTATTTGACCGGACTAATAAAACAAAACAAAATAAACTTAGAACAAATAAGGGGTACTTTTATATCTTTTTTTGTTAATAATGAAAAAAGCGAGATTGGAGATGATGTATGTAAAATTTTTCCGAAAGAATGGCTTTCTTCGGTATTGAATAAGGAAATAAAGAAAACTGAAAATGGTGGAGACTCAGCCCTGGCTACGAGAACATGTAAATATTTTATAAACGATACTGACTATCTTATGTTTCGATTGCTTAGTTTTGACGTAGAGGCCAATAAAAAAGGACAGCAAGTGTTGGGAAGAACAATATCTATTAGTGAGCAAATCCCGATGCAAAATTTTGTAGTAAATCAGGCCCAATTATTAATAGAAAACATTAATTTAATTATTAATCCTAGATTATTTTTATCAATAAGCCGATCTTCACAAATAGCCGCAAGTGAAAGTGATATGTACGGGATAGCAATACAGGCAGCAAAAGGAATTAATAATTTACAGAAAAACATTAGTATCACTCCCCTGCTTGGAGACAGCGAAGTAATAAAATCTTTTTTTCAAAAAATTTCCAATAGAAATCCAGTTGAAGCAATATCACTAATGAATCCAAAAGTTATCGGAAACATAAAAAATAAGTCGAATTGGGAAAAACAATTTAGTATATTTGAAAGCCTAAGTTTAAAAAATATAGAAACTTACTCGAAGAATGAATGGACAGAAACCAAACACATTTATAAGGTACTTCTAAATATAAAATTAAAGTCGGGAAACGCAAAAAATGTCATCCCTAATTATGGATATAAAAACGGTTTAAATGCCAAATGGATCGAAGTCGAAAAAATAAAAGGACAATGGTACATAAACGGAATAGCTAGTGGACCATAGACTATCCGGTAATTTTTGAAAGGTGAGGAATTTTTGAAACTATAAAAGCAGATAAATATGACAGGATTAATACCGATAAAAAGGTAATCGGGAATGAAAGTAATAACCAATGAGGTAAATTTCTATAAACTATTTCAATAAAAATAACGTGGATAAAAAAGACAAAAAATGAGAAACTTGATATTTTTTTTATAAGTTGAACATTAAAATTTAGTCGATTGAAAATTAAATACATTAATGAAGCAAATAAGAGAGTATAAACAAAAACCAAAGGCCGCCAATTGGAGTAAAAAAATAAATAGTTATTACTCTGAAAATATAATTTTTCACCTTCGGTAAAAATAATAATTGAAATTAAAATCGTAATGAAAGTTAATATATATTTGTATTTATTGGCAACATCCAACACTTTTTGACAGTGATGACTGGCGAGCATTCCGAGAATTAAAACATCAAAGTTTAAAATAAAAACACCGATGGGGTGAGGTAAAGCTAGCGGACTATAATAGTAATCATTAGTGAGCAGTAATATTTGAACAATAAATAGAACAAAAACTATAATTTTTTTTGACAAAAATTTTATAAAGTGATGAAGAATCGGGAATATTAGATAAAAGATGAAAAGAGCGGGAATAAAATATAATTGATATGAAGCATGGCCAAGTAATAAGTCATTTAAAAAAGATTCGCTGTGTCCGGGATAAACAATGAAGTAATATATTAAACTCCAAAAAATATATGGCAAAACAATTTTACTAAAGCGTTTTTTAAAATAAATTAAAAAGTTTGTGGTTTCTGAATAATTTAATTCTAAGACAAAGGCGGAGATTAAAAAAAATAAAGGTACAGCAAAGCGTGAGGCTTGATTTAAATACAATATAAACTGATTATTTATTAAGTCGTATTTAGTAAATTCTAGTATTTTAGTAGTGGTATGAATGATAATTACCGATACAATGGAGATAATTCTAATAACATCAACTGCAATATTGTACTTTGGTTTAAGAATCGCCTCCATACGAGAAAGTGTATCTGTGTCCGGTCTAGATTACAACATTACAATGGGATCGGGTTTGATAAGACGTAAAAATATGTTGTTTAGGGTATAACTTAGATTATTTGTTTGTTTTGAAGATGGCGACATACCAAATTCCACAACTACAACTGTCTAATGAACAAAATAGATTCAGAACGTTACCCAAATGTTTCTATGGCGGATAGGAATAGATTTCACAGGGAACAAATTGTTCCTTTAATTAAAGCAAGTTTGATTGAAACTGCGAAAAGAGAGATAAAAATAGATGGGAAAGTCATTAAGGCTCGCTTTTATTACCCATGTGTTAGCTCAGTACAAATTAGCAAAATTTT
>CAZKWZ010000037.1:0-5451 GCA_964556795.1 uncultured Gammaproteobacteria bacterium
ACCTAAGTTTTAAAAATGTTGCCTTTTCCTATCCCGGAAATAATGGTCGGGTTATCGATAATATTAATTTAGATATCCACGCTGGTAGTCAGGTTGCCTTTGTTGGTCGTTCTGGCGCCGGTAAAACCACCTTGTTAAAACTCTTACTTCGTTTTTATGATCCCACTGCCGGTCTTATTGAATTTGATGGTGTTGACATCCAAAAGTTGACTAAATCATATCTCCGAAGTCTGATGGCCGTGGTTCCCCAGGAACCAATTATGTTTAACAACACTATAAAATTTAACCTCAGTTATGGTAAAAGTAACGCCACTCTCCGGGAAATAAAGCAGGCTGCCGCTGATGCTAATATTCTAGAATTTATTGAATCTCTGCCTAAAAAATGGCGAACTCATGTCGGTGAAAGAGGCATAAAACTTAGTGGTGGTCAAAAACAAAGACTAGCTATTGCCCGCGCTCTCCTAGTCGATCCCAAGGTTTTAATTTTTGATGAAGCCACTAGTAATTTGGATTCTGAATCTGAACGACAAATCCAAAAAGCTCTGTCTGTGGCCTCTAAAAATCGTACTGTCATAATTATTGCCCACCGTTTTTCCACTATTAGAAACGCCGATAAAATTATAGTCCTAAGCAACGGCACTGTTGCTGAAATTGGTAAACACCGTGACCTTATTAAAAAAGGCGGTCTTTATAAAATGCTCTGGACTCTTCAATCAAAAGGAAAGCTTGTTTCAGAAAACGAACCTTTAGTTGCCAAATAACAATCGTTAATTTCTGATAATAATGTGTTCAAAAAATTTCTCCTGAAATTCAGTTAGTTTTTCTATCTCTTCGTCACTGATATTTTGATTCTCTGGTATTACCACTAGCTTGTCATCATCGTCTTTTAAACGATGGACAATTGCTATTACCTTTCCCTCAAATCTGGCCACCGGAACATCTATTCCCAATATATAAGCGTCTAAATCCTCTCCATCAGGAGCAGTTATTCCTTCCAAATATCCATAATTTACCCCATAAATAAAATCCCACTTTGGATGTTTTGTCCCTAGTTGTCTATCAACGGTAACTGTTACGATTTTTCCCAATTGTTCTTTTGCTAATTCCAATGATTTTGACATGTTCAATGATAACATTTTCCCAGTCTCTTCATGTTAAAATACACGCATGGATAAGAGTTATTCTTCTGCCACTGAATCCGATATTTACCAATCCTGGGAAAAATCAGGTGCCTTTACCCCGACTATTGATAAAAATAAGAAACCTTTTTCTATTATTCTGCCTTTACCAAATGCCAACGACCCCATGCACATGGGTCATGCCGTTTTTACTGTCCAAGACATTATGATTCGTTACCATCGCATGCTTGGTGATCCCACTCTTTGGCTCCCTGGCGGCGATCATGCCGGTATTGAAACCCAATTTGTTTTTGAAAAAAGATTACAAAAAGAGGGGAAATCTCGTTTCGACTATGACCGTCAAACTCTTTTTCAAATGATTTGGGAATTTGTCGAAAAAAATCGCACTCTCAACCAATTCCAAATGAAAAAACTTGGTTTTTCCATGGACTGGACTCGCTATCACTATTCTCTCGAACCAAAAATTGTTGACAATGTTCTTGGTACTTTTAAAAAACTTTATCACGATGGTCTCGTTTATCGTGATGAAAAAATTGTTAATTACTGCACTTTTTGTGGCACCGCTTTTTCTAATTTAGAGGTGGTTCATAAAAGTGTCGCCTCTCATCTTTGGTATTTTAAATACCCGGTAGTAGGGGAAAAAGATCGCTTTGTTACTGTGGCTACCACTCGTCCTGAAACCATGCTTGGTGATACCGCTGTGGCTGTGAATCCCAATGATAAAAGATACGCTGATTTAAAAGATAAAAAATTATTGTTACCCTTAGTCAACAAAGAAATCCCCGTTATCTTTGAAGATTCTATTGATATGGAATTTGGTACCGGCGCCGTCAAGGTTACCCCCTCTCATTCTCCTGAGGATTATGACATGGGTAAAAAATTCGGACTCGATTTCGTCCGTATCTTTGACTATGATGGCCGTTCCAACCAAAATGTTCCGGAAAAATATCGTGGCCTTTTTCCCAATCAGGTCCGTCAAATGGTTATTGATGATTTAACCACTGTTGGTCTTATGGAAAAGATAGAGGACTATACCCATGAGGTTGGTCACTGTTATCGCTGTGGTCGCCCCATCGAACCCATTACCGCTCCTCAATGGTATCTTAAAATTGCATCATTGGCAAAACTTGCCATTGAAGCCGCCAAAAATGGTGATGTCAAGTTTTTCCCTCTTCGCTTCAAAAAAACCTATCTTGATTGGATGAGTAATATTCGCGATTGGAATATTTCCCGTCAAATTGTTTGGGGTCCCCAAATTCCCGCCTGGTATTGTCTCGACTGTAATCCCAATATTAAAATTAACTTTTTAGACAAAGATAAAAACCCTGTTACTGGTTTTTATAAAGATTTAAAAAATAATTATTCTTTTGATGAAATAAAATCCGGTCTTCAATCCCTAGTTGCTCCAGTTGACGCTGAATTTAATATTGACTCCCACGAAGAATGCCCTCACTGTCATTCTCATTCTTTACTCCAAGAAACTGACACTTTTGATACTTGGTTTTTGAGTGGTCAATGGCCTCTCAGTACTCTGGGTTTCAATAGTACTGACCCCAGTAAATCATCGGAAGATTTTGCCTATTTTTACCCCACCTCTGTTATGGACACTATGTGGGACATTCTCTTTTTTTGGGTGGCTCGCATGATTATGTTTGGTCTTTATATGGCCAAAGATGTTCCCTTCAAAACTGTCCATCTTCATGCCCGTTGTGTTGATTCCAAGGGGCAAAAAATGAGTAAAAGTAAAGGCAATGTAGTTGATCCACTTTCCATGACCGAAAAGTATGGCACCGATGCTCTCCGTATGGCTTTGGTTTATGGTATTGCTCCGGCTTCTGATTTTGTAATTTCTGAAGACAAAATTCGCGCTCAACGAAATTTTGTTAATAAAATTTGGAACGCCTCTCGTTTTGTTTTGATGATTATTGAGCGTTTTCAAGAAAAAAATTCTTCACTTAAACTTTCCACAGAAATAAATTCTTCACTGCTAAACGACGACGACAAAAATATCATAACAAATTTAAATACAATAATTTCTTCCACTACTACCGACATTAATCGTTATCATTTTGGTCAGGCTTCTGAAAATCTTTATCAATTCTTCTGGCATGATTTTTGTGATGTTTATATCGAAAAAACCAAAGATAGGGGAGAAGAAGTAGTGCCGGTTTTACTCACCGTTTTAATAAATTCTCTAAAGCTTTTACATCCCTTTATTCCCTTTGTTACCGAGTCTGTTTATCAAATCATTCGAGAAAAAGCCTCTCTTGACGAGTCTCAACTTATCACTGCCTCTTGGCCAAAAGAAATAAAATTCTAAACTATTTTTTAGTTTGAGTTACTTCTAAAAGTTTTTTCATTCTTTCCAAATTTTCTTTCATTGACGGATCTTCAAAGTGTTTTCTCGCTGGTTCTAATTTTTTAATTATCCATTCGGCTAGAGAATTTTTCAAATCCAATGGGAATAATTCGCCGCTGGCGTAATCGGTCACTACATCAGTGTATCTGGTATAGGTTTTATTACCACCAAATTTTTCCGGTCTTTCGATAGTAAACTCACCCGTTTCACTCCCCCAAAAAATCAAAGTTTTTACCCAATTTAGCAGGGGATTAAATTCTACTTCCTTTGGTGGTCCGTAGGCTTTTTTAATTTTATTTCTAATTTCCTCAGGTGTATCATGAACAAAAATCGCACTTCCTGGTTTTGACTTGCTCATTTTTAAAGATTCCTCAGCTGTTATTTCTCCATCATCATTTTTATTTGCTGAAACATCAGGTCCGGTCAGTCCGGCAATCAAATTTTGATGCACTGCCACTGGTGTCTGATGATCACCGGGAATTTTCTTAATAGCCTCTCTAGCTATGACATGTGCTTTTCTTTGATCCATTCCCGCATGTGCTAAATTAACATCCATAGTGACGATATCAGCTACCTGTAATGGGGGATAAAAGAGAGTGGCCATATTGACATCATTACCCTGCTTTTTTCCCATTATAGAAATACTTCTGAGGTTTCGAGACAAAGTTACTTGTTTTCCAATCTCCATAAAATTTTGCCAGTGTATCGGATTTTTTTCGTATAGATCTTTTCCACTGATAAATTCTATTTGGCTCTCATCAACCCCAAAACATTTTAGTGAGGCAATCAAAGCTTGCTTAAAATAGTTCTCCGAGGCCCAGCGGATATCCTCCCATTTTCCTCCCAATTTATTGTTTAAAAAACTATGAAAATCGGCCAAAAATATTTTGCATTTTACTCCGGCTTTCAAAAAGTCAGCAATTTTTCCCATCGACATTAGTCCGGTTCCCAGATGTACCAAACCTGAAATTTCAAAACCGATATAGTGATTAATAGGTTTCCCTGACTCAATTAAATTTTTCAAATCTTCCACTGTCAGTACCTCCTGACAGTTTCTGGTAATTAGCTCTATTTTTTCTTCTGTGGTCATACGCTATTATACTAGGTATATGTCAACTATTTATCTTTTTCGCCATGGTCAGTCAGAATTTAATTTAACCAAAACCTTCACCGGTTGGATGGACGCCAAACTAACGGCTCTGGGTATCGAGCAAGCCAAAGCTCTGGGGGTTATGTTGAAAGACAAAAAGATTGATTTAGCCATTACTTCCCGCCTTTCTCGTGCCCAAGATACTCTAAAAGAAGTTTTGGTCTATCATCCTGAATGTCGGGAAACCATTGTTGATGATCGGATGATTGAAAGATCCTATGGTGATTTGAGTGGTCATACTCATGCTGAAACTATAGAAAAATATGGTCAGGAACAATTTGACAAATGGCATCGTGGTTGGACTGACAAAGCCGACAATGGCGAATCCTTTGCCGATGTTGAGGTCCGTGTCACTGAGTTTATTGCCGATTTAAAAGCCAAATACAGTGGTCAGGATTTAGGCATCGCCATTTCTGCTCATGGTAACTCCATTCGCCTTTTTCGAAAAATCATGGAAAATGCTACTGTCGAGGACTGCGTCTCTTGGACTATTCCCTACGACCAATATTTCGAGTACTCAATTTAATTGTAGATTACTTCATCTCTTCTTCGATGCGCATGAGTCTGTTATATTTACAAACTCTTTCTCCTCGGGTTGGACCTACTTTGATATACTCACTCCCCACCGCTACGGCCAAATCCACCATAAATGTATCATTTGATTCTCCGCCGCCTCGATGTGAGGGGACTGTCCACATCTTGTTGGCTATTGCCAATTTACAACAGTCAACTGTTTCGGTTACTGATCCGGCTTGATTTAGTTTAATTAAAATGGCTGTGGCTGCCTTTTTATCAATCGCTTC
>CAZKWZ010000038.1:0-5288 GCA_964556795.1 uncultured Gammaproteobacteria bacterium
TTTAAAAAAGACCTGACAGTAACCAATGATTATTCAGAGAAGCTAGCTAAATACATCAAAAAGGATTGGGATAAAGTTAAAAAAATATTGTCTTGAAATTATTTGGAAATTTCCTGAGAAATTAGATCGTTTAGTTTTTTAATACTATTGTCGTCAGCAATCGAAACTGCCAATTTGGCATGGAGATGTTTTTGTAGTTTTTCTATTTCTTTAGGTTCTAAAAGGTCTGATTTAGTGAGAATAATAATTTCTTTCTTTTCAGCTAGGGTTGAGGAGTAGTTTTCTATCTCCTGACGAACAGTTTTGTAATCGGAATCTAAATTTTGTGATTCGCAAGAAAGACAGTGGATTAAAATCCTGGTCCTTTCAATGTGTTTTAAAAACTTAATACCTAAACCCTTACCATTGCTGGCGCCCTCAATAAGTCCAGGGATATCGGCTATAATTCGACCATTTTTCATAACTCCTAAATTTGGTTCCAGGGTGGTAAAAGAATAGTTTGCAACCCTAGCATTGGCAGAGGTTAATTCATTTAAAAGTGAGGTTTTCCCGGCATTAGGCAAACCAATAAGGCCGATATCGGCGATTAATTTTAGTTGAATAAAAATATTTCTAACCGCGGTTTTAAAGCCCTTTTGTGACTCCCGTGGGGTTTGGTTGGTTGAGGAACGAAAGTGATAATTACCCCAGCCACCATTACCTCCTTTGGCCATCAAGATGGTTTCTCCGATTTCTTTAAACTCAACACTAGTACCATTGTCGTAGTGAACCACAGAACCGACAGGGATTTCGATAGTTAAATCCCGACCATTCCGACCAGTTTTTTGGTTAGATCCACCATTTTCACCAGCTTCAGCTTCGATCTTGTTTAGAAATCTAAATTGAGAGAGTCGGCTTATATCGGAGACGGCTTTGAAATAAATTGCTCCGCCGTCGCCACCTTTGCCACCATCAGGACCACCTTTGGGGCGGGAGCCATCGGAGTAGAAATGGACAATACCATCACCACCATTACCTGCTTTAATAGTAATATTGACTTCATCAATTAACATAGTTGATTATACCCTATTTTCCAGTAATTAATTGACCACAGGCAGAATCGATGGATTGACCGAAAGATTGGCGAAGGGAAAAATTAACATGAGCTTTTTTTAAAGCCTCAGAGAATTTTTCCAATTTGGTCGAAGGGACCAGACCACCTTTAACTGGATTTAAGGGAATCAAATTTAAATAAAATAAATGATCACTTTTTAATAATTTGATCAACTCAGATAGATTGGAATCAGTATCATTTATATCCTTAATTAGGGCATATTCTAAAAATAATTGACGTCGGGTATGGGTGGTATAGTAATTAAGAGAGTTTATTAAATCGGAAAATTTATATTCCTTAGCAATAGGCATAATTTTTTTACGCGTTTCCTGATTGGGAGCATGAAGAGAAATGGCTAAATTTATTTCCGTGTCTAAATCAGCAAATTCATAGATTTTGGGAACAATACCGGCAGTAGAAATGGAAATCTTTCGGGAACCAATTTCTAAATTATTTTTAAAAATCTTAATAGCAGTCATTACGTTATCCCAATTTAAAAACGGTTCGCCCATTCCCATAAAAACAATTCGGCCGATATATTTGGGAAATATTTTACTATTCCAATAAATTATCTGGTCGACTATTTCTTCAGAACTTAGATTGCGTTTGAAACCCATTTTACCAGTCGCACAAAAGCTGCAACCAAGAGGGCAGCCAACCTGAGAACTAATACAGGCAGTTATCCACTGATCGTAATCCATGAGAACAGATTCGATAGAAAAATTATCCTTAAGTTTTAAAGCAGACTTTTTAGTATCTTTGTTTTCCAAAACTTTAATCTCGGATACTGAAAGCAGAGAAAATTTTTCGTCCAAAATTTGACGTAAATCTTTTGGGATATCAGTCATTTGAGAAAAGGACTGATAACGTCCGGAAAAATAATTTATTAATATTTGTTTTTGCCTGTATTCTGGCAAATTTTTCGAAAATAGGAAATTTTGAACTGAGTTTATATCCACACTTTATTTTAGCGCGTTTAAATAGTCCTGCTTTTGGCGGAAACCAACAATAGTATTGACTACCTGGCCTTTTTTGAAAATCAGTACTGTCGGAAGTGATGAAACATTGTATTTTGCAGCAATTTCTTGATTCTCATCAGCATTAATTTTTGTAACCTTAACTTGGTCTTTTAATTCATCTCCAATCTCATCTATCAAGGGACCTAGCATTTGACAGGGACCACACCAAGGGGCCCAAAAATCAACAATGACCTGATTGCTATATTCGAGAACTTCACTTTGAAAATTATTTTTATCGACAACTATGTGCATAAGAATTATTATTCAGCTTTTTTAACTAATTTTGCAGTATAAACAATAGTTCTCAAAACACCATCAGAACCCTCAATTTGGTTTAATCCGGATAAAGTAACATATTGGGCCAAATAATCGGATAAAGCAACACGTAATTCTTTGACTTGAGCTTGATAATCCTTAATTTTTTCGACTAAAGCCACAGACTCTGAACGTTTAAGTACCTTTTGCTTGGCAACTGTTTTTAATTTGGTATATTTACTAGCTTCTGTCGCTGAAGTTCGATATTCTTCGTCATTATCAAGAATGGCGTCAAGCATTTCTTTATGAGTTCTTAACTCTTTTGATAAAGTATCAAGCTTTTGATCGTGACTTTTTACTAAATTTTCAATACTGATAAGGTTGGCTGCGGAATTGTTGGAATCGGTCATATCGTTTAATTTAGCAATTGAAGAGACGCTCTTCAAGAGCATAAAGTTGGTCAATACTAGTCAATTTAACAATCTCTTGTCGAAGTTGTTTTGCCTGAGGGTGTCCAGAGACATAAAGTAAAAAATGGCGACGCAAAGGGTCGAATCGACGATGGGGAAAAATTCTGGTGAAATTATTGGCATGAAGAGTCATAGCATGCCATTTGTCCGTAAGGTTAGGTGTTTCATTGCTAAAGGCCCAGGGATTACCCATAGCGGCTCGACCAATTAAAACACCATCAACTCCGTATTTTTCGCAATAATCTAGAGCTTGAGAGCGGGATAAAACGTCTCCATTTCCAAAAAATATGGTATTTGATTTATGGGCTAACTTGGCGGCCTTGGCAATTGACAACCAATCAGCCTGACCAGAGTAACCTTGTTTTAGGGTTCGACCATGAAGAGTGATGAAGTCAAGTTGGTGTTCTAATAAAAATGGAATCCATGAGTTAGAGGTATTAGCATTAACTCCTAAACGAGTTTTTACAGAAACTGTAGGAATTTTTTTTCCGGTAAATCCTGAATATTTGTTATTTCTGTCAATAATTTTATTAATCTTTTCTTTGAGTTTTAAATCTTTTAAACTAACTCTGTTTTCAGAAAAATCAGCAACGGCCTTTTGAACGCTTTTAATAATTTTACTGGCTAATTCTGGTTTATCGATAAGCGAAGCCCCTGAGCCATGTTGAGTAACTGTTTTGGCCGGACAACCAAAATTAATATCGATTCCATCAAAGCCTAAATAACAAAGAATTACCGCAGCAATATAAAAAGAATCAGGATCTTTACCAAATAATTGCCCTATGATAGGACGTTCTTCGCTTGAATAAAGTAAGGTGTCGAATAATTTTACCGCAGAATGTGCCAAACCTTCAGCACTGACAAATTCGGTAAAAATTAAATCCGGTTTAGCAATTTGACATTGAGTATAACGAAAAGCTTCGTCGGTAACCCCATCCATAGGCGATAAAGCAACAATCTTTTGGGAATAAATTAAAGTTTTTAGATCCATTATTTTTTCTTATTCCTGTCAGCAAACTTGGCACCAACTTTGGCGTGATGAAAACGGGATTCAAAAACAGATTGTCGCTGATGCTGGAAATCTTTGGGAGAATGAAAATGTTTTAAGGCAGGGTGACCACTGTTGGGCTGTTCACTTTTATCGACCGCTGTTGACCGAGGAGGACGATAAGTAGAAGACAATGACTGAGCTCGTTGAGGATGTTTTTTTAAGGCCTCTTCGTGACGGGATTGACCCTCGGGGGTTAAAAATGGATCGGGTTCGGCATAATCAACGATAATACCTAAATCTCCAAGTTTATATTTGTGCATTTTTTCTTTGGCGGCAACCGCGGATTCGAGATTATCAAATTCAATAAATCCAATTCCGCGACTTTTACCCCAGCGATTACGCATTATTTTTAGAGAAATTATCTTTCCAAACGGGACAAATAAACTAAGTAACTCCCCTTCGGAATAGCGAAAAGGCAAAGAACCTATAAATAGGCGTTGGTTGGGCGAACGATTATTATCCATATACTAGGTATTATATAATATTCGAGTGTTTAATTACGAAACATTAGTATTGGGAAACTTGGAAACAAATTGTTATCTGCTTTGGGATGAAAAATCTAAAGAGGCAGTAGTAATTGACGCGGCTGATGACGGAGTAATGATTTCCGAGGAAATTGAAAGATTGGGTTTGAAACTAAAATATATTATGGCAACGCACGGTCATTTTGACCATAATTTAGGGGTTCTGGATTTAAAATTAATTTATAATTCCCCCTTTGCCTGCGGACAAGAAGATTTCTTTTTATTAAAGAGACAAAGAGAAAGTGCCGAACATTTCCTTGGGATAAAAATAAAAACTCCAAATATAAAGACTATTGACGTTGACCTTAATAAATATAGTGAAATTAAAATAGGGGAAGGACTCATAAAAATAGTTCAATGTCCAGGACACACTCCGGGCGGAGTATCGTTTTTAGCCGATGATTTGGTATTTTCAGGAGATACTATCTTTGCCGATGGGCTAAGAGGTCAGACAAATTATAGCTATGCATCGACAAAAGATATTTTTGAAAGTATCAGTAAAATTTTAAATCTTGGAGGTAATAAAATAATTATGCCAGGACACGGGAATCAAACTAGTGTCATAGAAGCGAAACAGTATTTTAAGAATATTTAGGACTTGCGAATTGAATTAATAGTTTCCTCAAAATTTTGCATATTGTCCTGTTTTAGTGATTCTAGCAATTCGATTATTAGACCTTCAAAATATTTCTTGACAGCAGCGGATTGTTCTGGAGTTAGTTTTTGTTCTTGAATTAGCTCTTCTATCGTTTGCATAAGCACATTATACCGAATTACGGTAAAATATGGCAACCTGTGCGTGCGATGATTCCCCATCGTCTAATGGTAGGACACTACGCTCTGAACGTAGTAATTGTGGTTCGAATCCATGTGGGG
>CAZKWZ010000039.1:0-5216 GCA_964556795.1 uncultured Gammaproteobacteria bacterium
GATATGCAAAGTAGCGTTGACGCAGCGCTAAAATAGGTAATGAGAATAATGTTTTTTAACGTCTGGCAAGGCGGAATGGGAGAGGTGTTTTGGAATTATATTGAAAGTGAAGCGGAAAGGACAGATATTTTTTGCTTTATGGAAGCAGGAAAAGATTTTCGAAAGGAATTTGAAAAAAGGCAAAAGGGATTTAATTTAGTAGCGGCAGAAAAAGCGGTGATTAATGAGGATGGCAGCTTTCAATCAACATATATAAAAGAAAAGTATGGAATTTTAAGGACTGAAACCATACTAATGCTTGACGAATATATGGGGATGGGACTGTTTACTAAAATAAGAACGGATAACAAAACCATAAACCTAATCAATGTCCACGGAGTGGCTCGCCCAGGAGAAAAACTTGATAATCAAAAAAGACTGGAGCAATCCAAGGGAATAATTGAATTTATGAAAGATTACAGCGATTTTAAAATAATTGGCGGGGATTTTAATTTGGATAAAAATACTGAGAGCGTCAAAATGTTTGAAAAGAATGGCTACAGAAACTTGATTGAGGAATATAAAATAGACACCACTCGAAATAGAATCTCTTGGGAAAAATTTAACAATGTCCAGTACTGGGCGGACTTTTGTTTTGTCAGTCCCGATGTAAAAGTAAAAAGTTTTGAGGTGCCAAAAAATGAAGTATCAGACCATTTGCCATTAATATTGGAAATAGAATAATTTTAGTGAGATAAGATACTAAATTGTTTACTTGTTTTTATTTTCGTGCTATATTTCTCCAACATGAAATTTATAGGGATTAAACACTACGAAGTCAAAATGACTGCTCTTAATGGCGGTCAAGTTCGCTGCGACTCTTTGAATCCAGCTGAATTCGTAGGAGGTTTTGCCTTATAATAGGATAATTTATTAAATCAGACAAACCTCCGAAAGGAGGTTTTTTTTAGTATTCCCCTCTTTTTCGGAAGTTTATCCGACTCAACAAGTTTCTGGGAAAACCTGTCGATGTCGGGTACATTAAAAATTTAGAAAAGGAGAAAGAATGAAACAAAAAAGTATAGAGCGTACTTTTGTATTGGTAAAAATTCTTCAAAATATCGGCTCGGCATGGACATTTAGTACCTATGTTTTGTTTTTATTGGGGGCACACCTGTCACTATTTCAAGTAAACATGCTGAACCTGATATACATGAGCACCACCACCATCCTGGACCCTTTTACGGGAAACCTAGGAGATAGAATCGGACAAAAAAAGATTTATATGTTTGGTCTATTTTTCTGGGGGATAGGAATGTTTGTGTATGGGAGCTCGGGCTGGTTTTGGATTTTTGCACTCGCAGAAGGAACCGCGGCGATTGGACACGCATTGATGTCGGAGGCTTTGGAATCCTGGCTTCGAAACCATACGTCTGAGGAAACAACACACAAAGCGTTGTCCTCTTCGGAATATTTGGCGAAGTTGGCGACCATTCCAACGGCAGTATTGGGAGGACTGGTAGGCGCCAAATGGGGTCTACAAATCCCCTGGTTATTGGCTGGTATTACCAGTATGGTAGCCCTAGTTATAACTTGGTACTATCTTCGTCGATTTCCGGAAAAATCGAAAACGATTGAGATAGCGTTACCAAGTGAGCTGAACCTGTGGCTCATAACCAAAAATGCGTGGAAAGAACCAGTTTTACGGCGTTCCTTTATCGCAGTGGCGCTAATAACTTCGACATTTCAGCCATTTAACATGTTCTGGTCGGTAATTTTTAAAGAGGCCAGTGGCAAAAGTGAATGGTTGGGATTTTTGTGGATGGGAATTGCCTTAGCGTCAGCTTTGGGTAGCTTTTTGGCAAAAAAATGGAAGATAACTTCCAGAGGCTTGGCATTGATAATTGCCAGTATTGGGATACCAATGTTACTGCCACAATTTGCCGGTAAAGCCTGGATACCATTTATTTTGGTACCATTCCTGTTTCACGAAATTGGTCGAAGTACCTGGGGACCGGTGTTATTTTCCTATACCAACAGGAGAATAGAGTCCAAGGTACGAACTTCAGTGAACTCACTGCGAAGTAGTGCCGGGACTTTTGGAGCCGCAATAGGACTCTTGGTCTCGGGAATCCTGACAAAATGGTTAACACCCATTTCCGTATGGTCGATATCAGCAGTAATTCTGATATTTGTGGCCCTATGGGTAAAAGGTTGGAACCATGACAAGCAATAATATAGAGGCTGGTATCCCAGTGCCAGCCTCTAGAACGTCAGGAGTTTTTAATTTTAAAACGATTTAGAGATAAGGAATTGAGGACGACGGAGACGGAGGAAAGCGACATGGCGAGGGCGGCGAACTCGGGGCGAAGAGTAATACCAAAGGGACTTAAGAGACCGGCGGCAATGGGGATGCCGACAAGGTTGTAAATAAGCGCATAAAAAAGATTTTGTTTAATTTTATTTAGGGTGGTTTTGGAGATGGCAAACAAGGTGGTGAGGCTTTGCAGATTGTTGTTCATTATGACGATATTGCCCGATTCGATGGCGATATCTGAACCACTACCCATAACTATCCCCAAATCTGATTGGGTGAGAGCGACAGAATCGTTGATACCGTCACCAACAAAGGCGACTCTTTGAGTCCCCTGCAGATTTTTGATAATTTCGGCTTTTTGATCGGGAAGAATATTGGCAAAAACGTGATCGGAGGGAATAGATAATTCGGAGGCAATGGCTACAGAGTTCTCATGACTATCACCGGAAACCAAATAGACCTGATAATTATTTTCCTGCAATTTTTTAATTGCCAAAATTGATTCCGCTTTGACAGTATCCTTGATGACAAAGGTTGCTAATGATTTATCATTTTTAGTTAATTCGATTTGAGAAGATCTAGTTTTTCCCAAAAAATATTTATCCTTGTCAAGATTGGCTTCTAAACCAAAACCAGGGAGAGTTTTGAAGTTTTTAATTTTCAACTTAGAGCTAGTAATTTTTTTAAATTGACAATAATTAATGATGGCTTTGGCTAAAGGATGAGATGAATTTGTCTCCAAAGAATAGGCTATTTTTAACACTTCTGTATCAGATATTAGTCCAATGTTTTTAAAGGAAGTAACCACCGGAGTGCCAGTGGTCAGAGTACCGGTTTTATCAAAAGCGATAGCATTGATGGAAACGGCATTTTGAAGAGCTTCCCCACCCTTGATTAATATCCCAAAGCGAGCAGCCAGACCTGTAGACACCATAATGGCAGTGGGAGTGGCGAGACCTAGGGCACAGGGACAGGCAATGACGATGACGGCAAGAAAATGAAGAAGAGAGACATCGAGGGGACTTTTTAAAACTAAGAGCCAAACGATAAAAGTAATAAAGGCAGAAAATAAAACCGCAGGAACAAAAATGGAAGAAATTTTGTCGGCTAAATTTTGAATGGGAGCACGAGTACTTTGAGCCTCGTCGACCATTTTGATAATTCGCGACAAAAGAGAATTTTTGGAATCAGAAGTTACTTTTATTTCTAAAACACCGTTTAAATTTTGGGTGCCGGCAAAAACTTTGTCACCAGCTACCAAATCAACGGGGATACTTTCACCAGTTAAAGATGATTGGTCGACAGAGGAAGAGCCGGAAACAACAATGGCATCGAGGGGAATAATTTCACCAGATTTTACTAAAAGGATGTCGTTTATTTTTACCGTGTTTACGGGAATATCATCAATTTTTTTGCCATTTTTTAAATGAGCTAATTTGGGAGAAAGGTCGACTAGTTTACTAAGAGCGGCGGAGGTTTTGGCCTTGGCTAGAGACTCGAGCCATTTTCCCAGAGTGACAAAGGTAACGAGAGAGGCGGCAACTTCAAAATAGTGATAAGTATGCGTCGCCAGACTAAAAACATAGGCAGAAAAAGTGCCGATGGCGATAAGAGAATCCATGGTTGAGGACTTTAATTTTAGAGCGGCCCAAAAACCAAGATAAAAATTGCGACCGACAACAAAAATGTTTAGAGTGGTTAAAACTAGGGCTATCCAAAAAATTTGAGGGATAGTCACAAACATGGAAACAAAGAGAGGTAAGGTCAAAAGAAGAGAAAAAAGAAAACGGGTGCGATAAAGACGACTCTCGGCTACTTCATCAACTTTTTTGTCGACAACTCGATAACCTGAAGCGGTAACGGCATCAACTAAAGCAGAATTGTCGACAAGGGTCGGATCAAATTTGATGACGGCTTTTTGAGAGGCATAGTTGACCGAGGCAGTCTCCACCCCTTTGGTGGATTCTAGAGATTTTTTGATAAGCATGGCACAAGAAGCGCAATGCATACCGGCAATATTCAATGTTTCAACTTTGCTTTGAGTCATATACTACAAGTGTAGTAGATAATTGATTATCTTGCAATAAGGTCTTTTGACAGGGCGTCGAGGAAATGGATTTTGTCAGGAAGAATTTGGAGTTCATCAATAGTTACCCATTTAAAGTCGGAATGTTCTGATGGAGAAAGTTTGATATCGCCACCAAGATAACGACATTGGTAAACAATTTGGTATTGATGACGAGAAGGGTTTGATAACTGGGAAAAAACAAAAATAGGGTGGCCAATTTCGCACTCTAAACCAGTTTCCTCAAGAATTTCTCGCGCTAGGGCGGGAACTATTTCCTCACCAAAGTGAACACCGCCGCCGGGAGTGTCCCAGGTATTGGGCATATAGTCGTTGACGGGACTACGGAGAGTGACTAAATATTTACCGTCTTTTTCAATTAAGGAATGAGCAGCAACAGCAATAAATTTATCGGACATATCAGAGTTTTTTCATGGTGGTCAAAAGACCTTTCCAATTAATATATAAAGAGTCTATTTCAGCAGAGAAAGAGACTTTTAGAAGTGATTTATCGCGGTAATCACGCTCCAGTTTTTCTAAACAAAAATCAAGATCATTTAGATTGACTATTTCAAAATAAATTGAGTCGGTCATGTGACTCAAAGAGTCCGACATGGCGACAATTTTAGCTTCAAGACTTTGGGGCTGGACGTCTTTGCAACGATGAGCGCGAACGCAGTGAGCAATTTGGTCAACAGAGTTTTTATCAAAACCAAATTTTGAGAGATTTTCTAAAACATATGTTTCCGAATTTATAGCATGGTCAACCTCTTTTTTGCCAGTAATTTGACCAATATCATGAAGCCAAACAGAACATAAAACTATTTCTGAATTAGCATTGGGGTACTCTTTTAG
>CAZKWZ010000040.1:0-4837 GCA_964556795.1 uncultured Gammaproteobacteria bacterium
CCTGGAAAGTCTGCGGCTCACAAGGCCTCGCGAGTTCGAATCTCGCCTTCTCCGCACTTGAGATGTATTTATATGTAAATTAATTACATAACTATAAACTCATAACTTTCATCAGTTTTTTTTAAACATTTTTTGGTTTTACAGACTGCAACATACTCTCGTGCTACATAATTTATGATTGATTTTAGTGGTTTTTACTTTTATTGAAGGTATCTCTTATTATTATCCCATCTCTAAGTTCGATATTTCGCTGGGCTAATTTGGCATAATCCATTTCATGAGTAGCCATAATAATTGTTTGACCTTGCTTATGTAAATTTAAGAAAATTTTTAATATTGTTTCCGATGACTCTGTGTCTAAATTGGCAGTTGGTTCATCGGCAAAAAGTATTTTTGGATTGTGGACAATTGCTCGCGCAATACTCACTCGCTGTTGTTGTCCTCCTGAAAGTTGGTTAGGTAAGTGATCGATTCTATCTTGAAGATCTACTTTTAGTAATGCTTCTTTCGCTTTTTCTTGAGCGATGTTTTCTTTAACACCTTGCATAAGAAGTGGCAACATAACATTTTCTTTAGCTGTAAGCATTGGTAATATGGCGTAATCTTGAAAAATATAACCTAAATTTTTTAACCTATACGAGATTCTTTCTCCACTTGTTAATTTAGATGTATCGACGTCATCAATCGATATCGTGCCCTGGTTTGGTCTATCCAGCAAACTAAGTTGGTATAGAAGAGTGCTTTTACCTGATCCAGAGATTCCAGTGATGGCAAGAAATTGGCCAGATGGTACCAAAAAACTAAGGTTGTTAACCGCGATAAGAGTATTTTCGCCGAGGGTGAATATTTTAGTTAGGTTTTTAATTTTAATCATAGTTTATCTGCCTAAAATTGCATCTAATGTATTTTGTTTAGTCACCATTCTCGCTGGAATAAAACCAGAGATAAAAGCAGTAATGGTCAAGATAAAGCCACGAAGGATAAGACCACTTGTCGTCACTGCTAACTTTCCTTCAGTGACGGGAAATTTTAAAGGGTGAAGATCAAACCACGGAGCTAAAAACCAAATTATAATAAAGCTGGAAAACAATATTCCAGAAAGTGCATAGAATAATGATTGAATGATATATGAAATTTCAATGGCGCGAGCTGATATCCCAATCCCCTTCATAATACCTATATATTTTCTTCTAGTAATGGCATTAACGAAAATTACGATAAAAATCGTAATCGCCCCTACAACCAATGAAATTACCCCAACAATATTACCCAGCATTGAAAACGTTTTCTTCATATCTAAAATGGCTTTGGGCAATGTCTCTTCGGCTGTTTCTACAACAATGTCGGTGTTGTATTGAAAATTATCTATTATATATTCCTTGGCTTCTTTGTTGTTGGAGCCTTGATTTAGTAATATTGCTATTTCGTTGACATCAAGACTTTGATTATTTATTAAGGCACGCATCGTGCTCTCAAGAATAAATATTCGATTGTCCACAGTAGTATTTCCAGTGTTAACTATCCCTTTAACATAAACATCAATATCATTTTTACCAATTATTAGCCTTAATCTAGATCCAACAACCACTCCTTCTAGACGTGATTCTGTTGAAGAACCTTTTGAATATTCGGCCAACAAACCTTTTCCGATTACAATGGCCTCAGTATCATAATCGTTTAAAAATTCTCCAGTAATTATTTGGGCGGATAACCCAGTAACGGTATCTTCTTCAGTCGGATTAATTCCCACTAAAGTACCGCTTACTCGTTGGCCAATTTCAGTATCTTTAATTTTTACTTTATCTTCGTTTACTAATATTGCTGCCACTGTGTATCGTTTCGATAATGCCTGATATGAAGGCAGACTTTTGATAAGTGAATCCAACATACTAGATTGAGATATTGAAACATTTTGACTGGCTGGCTTGACTAAAACATCTGAGGAATAATAAGTTTTAAACGAGCTCATCATACCATCAGCTAATCCAATTAAGATGCCCCCCATTAAAACCATATTAAAAAAAGTTAAAGACATTACAAAAATAATCAAGGCTGTTGACCACGGGTTATTACGTTTAAGTTCACGAACCGCTAAAAATTTACCTACCGTGATATCTCTTTTAAGTTTGTTAAAACTGGCACGAATTTTCATAAACTTTTACTGTTTGGTCTTACCAACACGGTTGTCCCGATTTCTAAACCAGATAATATTTCCACTTTAGAAAATCCCTTTTCTCCCAATTCCACTGCTGTTAGATCTCCCTCGTCACTATTTGATTTTTGAACAAAGGTTTTACCCTCAATATAAACTATCGCACTCTTTGGAACCGCAAAGGTATTTTCTTTACGAATTAATTCAACAGTCGCAATTGCAGTCATGTTGGGTTTAATGTCAGTTGGTAAATCAGTAATCTCAATTTTTGTTTCAAAAGTGACAACTCCGTTAGTAACAGTACCGACAGGGTCAATGTGGACTACATTACCTGAAAAAACTAAATCTTTCATTGCATCAAAAGTAACATTTACTTTTTGCCCAATTGAGACCTTGGGGACATATATTTCATTTATCGATACAGTTAATAATGGTTCATTCTCTAATGTATCTTCATAGGCAATTTTGGCTAAGTTTACTTGTGCTTGAGCAGCTACAATAGATGTACCGGCTTCTTTATAATTAGTTTCTGCTGACCGAAAATCTTTCTCTGCTTGAACGAGTTTTGAATCAATACTAAGTTTTTCTAATTCGGTGTAATCTTCTTTAGTAGCCGGATTTGTCGTATTGTCATTTTTGTAATTAACGCTGTTTTGGGCATCTAAAAATGTTTGTCTTTTTGTCCACATGATAGTGTCTGCTGTCGTCCTGTTTTGTCTGGCGGTGACAAGCGCGCTTATTGCACTTTGGTAAGCAGCATATGAGGATGCTTTTTCTGTTTCAGAGGCAGTCTTATGAAATGTACCACTTACTTGAATAGTTTCAAGAAATGTTTCGTTTTGGATTGTGTATAAAAGACGGGTATCTGGCTTACGCAACACGATAGTTTTAAATCCGATAGCTAGAACTATTACCAACGCAATTATTAGATATATTTTAGAAATTTTCATATTGTTTTAATCTTGGGTTTTTAAGATGGTAGTAAAGATACGGACTAATTCCTTGAGATCATTTTTGGAGATCGTGGATAACACCTTAAAATGGTTCATGTTTAATTGTTTTTTAAATGCTTCTAATTGTTTCACTCCTTTAGGAGTAATTGAAAGATGGATTATCCTACGGTCAGTTGGACTATCTTCTCTTTTAAGGTAATGTGATTCAACTAAACGATTGGTAAGCTGGGCCACTGAGGATAATGACATCGACAGTTCATCTGCCAATGAGCCTACTGGAGTTTTAGGATGTTCGTGAACGTAAGTAAGCGCTTGAATTTGAAGTAGTGTAATTGCTTTATCTTCAAACGAACTTGTTTGTTCAATCAACCTACGAATCTTAACTGCTTTACTTAAAAACTCAAACAATAATTTGGTATGAGAATTATTCATAGTAACTTTAAATTTTAGTTAATAATATAAATAGTTTAGTATATAAACTAAATAAAGTCAATCTCATCTTTTTCCCTTTTTTATAGTGTCTCATTTGTCTCATTTAGCCTTAAATCTTTGATAGAATAAGACAGTGGAATCAAGGGTGTTATAGGGATAGAAAAGTTCCAGACTCACCCTCTCCGCTTCATGTCGTGACAATTAAAATTGTCTGTATAATATGGCTATGTCGTCAATAATTTTTGCTTGGATTGCCTCGATTACCTATGGTTTATATTCTGTTGTCGCTAAATTAGTTAATAAATATAAACTAAAAAATACTTATCAATTTTCTTTTTTCGCTACACTTTTTAGTGGTATTGTAATGGCAATAATTTCTTATATTAATGGCGGAAGACTAGCTTTTAATTGGACTTATATTTTATTTGCAGCAATATTTTTAGCTTTGGGAAATATTCTTTATATAACTGCACTTAGAATGTTGGATGTTTCTGTAATGTCTCCTCTTTTTAATATACGAGTAGCTATTACAGTCATACTTGGAGTTCTAGTTCTTGGTGAAATTTTTTCAATTAAATCAATAATATTAATTGCAATAATTTTTATTGCAGGTTTTTTTGCCTCAATGGATGAAAAGTTTTCATTTAAGTCATTTTTTACAAAGAACATAGGTGTTGGATTATTTTTTATGTTGGTTCTTTCTATCCAGTCAATTTTTATTAATCGAGCTATTGATCAAACCAGTTATTGGACGGCAACTTTATGGATAGGTCTTTTAGCAATAATATTTTCTTTTATTTTTCTTTATCCAAAATTTAAAAAAAATCTAAAACATACTAAACCAAAAGATTATTTAGGAGTAGGATTGTTGGCTGTTGTTGGATGTATTGGAGACCTTGCGGCTTATAAGGCATTTGAAAATAATGTGGGATTGTCATCAGTCATAATTTCTTTACCTCTTTCAATGATTATTGTGTTTATTCTTTCAATTTGGAAACCAGCACTTTTGGAAAAACATTCGTTAAAGGTTTATCTAGTAAGATTTTTGGCAGCAGGAATTATGATTTGGGGAGCATTACAACTTAAGTAAAGTTCATTAAAATACTGCAGTAATGATTCGTTGATAAAATTTTTAGCATTGTATAATTTGGTATGATTGTTTTTATAAATGGATCGATAAATTCAGGAAAATCGACAATTGCAAAAATGTTGGCTGAAAAAATTGGTAATTGTGCCAATCTGGAAATTGATAGATTTCACGAATTTCTCGAATGGATGCCAATTGGTGAAGTTATTCCTA
>CAZKWZ010000041.1:0-4691 GCA_964556795.1 uncultured Gammaproteobacteria bacterium
TTAGTTCCTCTTATTATTTGTATTATCGTTAGTATTTGGTTAATAAAACTTTACTTTGGTCTTCTAAAAAATTACGTTACCATCATTTTTCAAATTATTTTTGCTCCTTTTACTATTGGTATGGGGGCCTTCCCCAATTCAAAAACTGGTTTTTCTAGCTGGATTCTCGATGTCTTTGCCAACATGGCAGTTTTCCCTGTAGTTGGGATATTTCTTGTAGTCCTTAATATGGTTACCGACGCTATTGGTTCCGGTTCTCTAACCTCCACCGTCTGGGCACCATCACTTATTAGTGCTTCTTCAATTGGTGGTAATAGTGGTGGTATTACCCCTTCAATTATTGCTGCTTGTGTCGGCCTCGCGGGTTTAGCTCTTATTAGCAAACTTCCTGACATGGTTCCTCAGTACATCTTTATGATTAAGCCCTCTCCATGGGGTCAAGCTATCGGTCAAGGCCTCGGAGAAATTTATAAAAATGGTGTTACCCAATCATTTGTTCAAGGTGGTAGTATGGAAGCGGGTAGAAATTTCAATACCTATCTTGGTACTAAAATAGACGATTTTAAGACCAGGATAGACGATAAAAAAGATAAGAAGTATAAAGACAAGCATAAAGACGACACACTCTAAACTAAATTCATAAAGTAAAATTAGCCAATTTTTTCTATCCCTGTTTTACATGTATTATCTCTTGCTACCAAGCAATCCACCAACGATACCCCTTCTACTCTTTCTATCCTCAGCCGATCTTATCCTTGTTACAATTCCGGAAAATTTAACTGCCTTATTCCATTCATCAAGATCTATAAAATTACCATCAGGTTTTCCAGATGAAGTAATAAAATGATTACCAGTCACCAATTGCACTCTTAATTCCTCTAAAGTCTCCTCATTCCAACCCAAAGCTAATGGAGATAAACTACCTCTTTCTAATACATTTTTCATAAATACCACTCTGAATTTCCTTTGCAATTCAGTTAATCCTCTTTTATCCCTATCACCAGAAGCAATTAATCTCAATGTCTCAGAATCAATATACTTTGGATTAAGAACTACCCATCCAGCCTTAGTTGCCTCAGCAAAAGTCTTATTCAAACGCTCAAACGCTTTCTGCATCTCATACATACTCATCATTTCTTTTGGACCCAAATCTTTCATAAATAACTCCTTCACTGGTTGAACCTTCTTAAAAACTATCGATGCAAAATGGTAAGCACTATCACTTTTACCACCAATTGCTTCAGCATCAATATCTGCTGCCCTTAAAGGTTTCCACATTCCTCTGTCAGAAGTTTTTCTTGCAACCGTTCCCAACCATGATGAAGTTAAAGATTCAATGTATTTAATTGTATCTATCGAACCAACAGGTTTATTTTTTGCTTCTGACGCTCTACCTGGAGTAACTTCCACACCATCTTGGTATCTCAACCATTTAAATAATATTAATTCAGCATAATCATCCCCATCTACAAACGCGATGTTTGCTGCTGAATCTTGGAAAGTCGCAACTGATAATTTTCTCGCTAATTCCACCGCTTTCCTTGCGTCTGCTTCACTTACATGTCTCTCGCTCATAATTCTTCGAACCATATATTCCTCTACCGCTGCAACCCTCCCGACTTCCAAATCACACCTCAAATTAGTACCATAATCTCTATCAATTCCATATTCCTCACTTTTATGCATAACCACCCCGGTATCTGTAAAACTAGCACTATCTCTCATCGGTCCTGCCACCCCTACTAAATAATTATAGTCAGGAGACGTGGCTATTGTACGCAAAACACCCTCATAATTGAAATATGCTTCTTGTCTCAAATCCCACGCCAAATCAACAGGAAGTCCATTTGAACCTTTATTTAAAAAGAAACCTATCATATCTCTATCCATTGTATGAGTGCTATCACCACGATGCATTCCCACCATCAACTTTACAATTCCCTCAATATCCTTGGTATTCGATGCCATCAAGGCCATATCGTTCAATATTAACCTACTGGTTATTTCTCTGGAAACATCCTTTAATTGTACGCCGTTTGGTAAATCAGTAACTCTCAAAGTTCCTTTCGAAATTCCCACAGTAACTCCAAATAAATATCTTAATTTATCTGTATTTAAACCAATATCACCAGACTCTTTATCACTAGCCTCAATTTCATCTAATGCCTCTCTAATTGACATAAAAGATGTCTCTCCTTCAAGAGCATCTTCCCTTTCAAAACGAGACCTCATTCTTTGAAACCTTCTTGCTGCCGCTACTGCATTATTTTCAGACTCTGATCCACTTAATCGAACTTCCTCACCGTCCTCATCCCTTCTTAAAAGTTCCGTCAATAACTCTTCAGCCGACATGTCATCAAACTCATCTCCTCTTTCCCTGCGAGTCGTCCGTTCACCCCTACCAGCAGTACGGGTTTGTACCTGTTCCGATGTTTCCATTAATTCTAGTCTCTCAGTTCCGAGATATGCTAAAACCATTTTTAGCTGATCTTCGTTTACATTATCCATTTCAATCAACCTTCCAAGAGATTTATCAATTGCTTCGGCTAAAACCTTATCTCCCGCTTGTCCTGCCATTGCCGCCCTTTCTCTTCTTTTATCCAAAGTCCTCAATTCACTTAAAATATTTTCATCATCTATGATATTTCCCAATATTCTCTCACCCAATCCCTTTAGTGGTTCTGGCAATCTAGCCTCAATTTCCACAACAGAACCCCTACCCAGCAAATCTACTAATTCTTGGTTGCCACCGTACTGCATCGCCACAAAAGCCCCCTTCGAAAGTATTTCCAGGCTATGGTCTGCGTTTCTTTTTTGAGTCTCTGTTTTGTTTGGATCATTCAAAATCTCTTGCAATTCTCCCACCGTCTCCACTCCATTACCCAAACCCACCACCACGTCTCTAGCACCCTCAGTTATCTTTCTTTTAGCCGGCTCATCAATCGGCCTTATTCTCATTACCTTATCAATTTTCTTTGCCGCTACATCTATCTTCGCTGCCTTACCTCTTTCACCATAACCACCTAAAAACGCCGCTCTTTCAAAGGAATGTGGAATCATTTCTGGCATGTCATATTATAACATCCACCTATCATTAGATATAAATAGATAGGTATATAAAAACTATACCTCAATATCGATTTGATAACTAGTCATAAATAATCAATAATGTTCTATGTCCTCAATCGATTCCATTGACTTACATATTCGCACCTATCGCAGCGCCCTAAAAAGTAATCTTGAGGTCACCATTCACTCGCTCACCAATTCTTACCTAAAAATCGACTCAATATTGCATCCACTTGCTTCCGACTCCACCCACATCGATCCCTCGGCTGTGGTATATTCCCTTCTTCGTCTTCCAAAATTCATCGACAAAACCAAAATTGTTGTCATGGGTCAAAGTCCTCATGTTTTTGCTGACGCTGGTTTTCCCGATGTTACTTCTTGGAAAAAGGCCGCCCCTACCGCCCGTCGTCGCACCCGCTTTTTCAATGAAAAAACCGGTGTTTGCGCCTCTTTTATCAGCTCAGTTTCCGACATCGACGATATTGTTAATCTTCTTTTAGCCTATCAAATCGAATGGAACAAGTTTCACAACCTTGCCACCGCCGCCTACCCCAAATATTCCCAATTCAAAAAAGCCCTAAATGATCCTAAATTTTTAGAAATCGTCAATTTATCCGCCGAGGATTGGGAAAAAGTAAAAATTGCCCTCGGTAAAAATTGGCGCCTACGTCTCAAAAAAGTCTATTATCATTCCCAAAATCTCCGTCTCCGACTCCTGGCTGGTTCCTGGATTGACTACACCAAAACCACCCAAAAATGGTGGCAATACCTCGCTGCCACTACCGCCAAAAAAGTCAATTTTTCCCATCAGCATATCTATTTTGTCAGCAGCAATGGCCATTCTCTTTTAAATCTTATTACTGGTTTCCCTCTAAAAAATGAATCTGCCCTCCTCAAACTTGCCCCAAAAAACTACCGCGAGGTCAACCCTTATCTCTCCCGCTATGATTTTCTCTATTATCTTTCCAAATTTTTTAACGATGACACCAAATACCAACACAATCTTCAAAAACTTTCCCAGCAGCTCAATATTCTTACCATTCCCTCAGCTCACAATTTAGAGGTCAATACTCAAATTTTCCCAGTCAATAGCCTTGTCAAGTCAAAAAACCATGATCCTCGTCTAAAAATTAGTAAACCATCAAAAATAGCCAAAAGTACCGCCTTAATATTCAATATTGATTATCCACTTGGCTTTGCTGCTTATCATGTTTTAAGCAAAGTTTTAGAAAATGTCAGCACCGTTTCCGGAGTTTATATTTTAGGCAAAGCCGCCGTCTTAAATTCCGAGGTTGGCGACATCCAAATTCCTCGCCTGGTCTTTGATGAACACTCTCAAAATTCTTTTTTCTTCAAAAATATTTTCAATACCTTTTTTCCTTTCAACAATTCCCAGGGTTCCATTCTCACCAACCAAAAATCAGTCACCGTCCATGGTACCTTTTTGGAAAATGAATCTCTTCTTCGAAAATATTCTCAAAACAATCTCACCATTATCGAGATGGAAAACGGCCCTTATCTCTCAGCTATCACCGAGGACACCTACGATTCTCAAACTCCCCGTAACACCATGGTCGATTTAAATTCTTCCCCAATCGATATCGGTATTATCAACTACACTT
>CAZKWZ010000042.1:0-4671 GCA_964556795.1 uncultured Gammaproteobacteria bacterium
CTCCACTACCGGTGATATTAATGCCTTCACCATTATCGAGAGTGGTGATGAAATTACCAGTATCACCAATGTTTAAGAAGTAGCTTTCATCATGACCATCAAGAAGATCAGCATTGAGGTTAGTAACTAGATTAGTGGAACCGACAGAGATGAAGGTGCCACCGACAATGAAGTCAGTACCAACACTAAGAGAGGTACCAACAGTGAGAGCAGTAGAGAAGTAGCCATTACCTAAAACATTGAGAAGATAATCAGAAGAGGTAGCACCAAGACCAAGAGAGGCAAAGGTGGGAGAAGCAGTAGTACCAATGTCTTGAATAGTATTGAGTTGATTACTACCGGTGATTCTTAAATTAGCTGAGTCATAGTTGACATTGATGGTACGACCGACTCCACTACCGGTGATATTAATGCCTTCACCATTATCGAGAGTGGTGATGAAATTTGAGGTTTGGCCAATATTTAGAAAATAGCTCTGATCGAAGCCGTCCAATAAATCAGCATTTAAATTTAGAACTAAATTTGTAGATCCAACAGATAAAAAATTACCTTCAATGGAAAAATCGCCACTGATAGTGTCGCCAGACCTAAGTACAAAAAATTCGTCATTAGGACTATATGGTTGTACCCGTCCAAAACTATATTTATACATGGGGTGGTATTGGAAGAGTCTCATGGCAGTGGTGGAGTACATTTGACCTAAAAGGACGTAAACAAATCCATCATCAGAAGTGGGTAAAGTTTGAGTAAGAAAACTTGTATAACTACTATTGTCTAGTACAAATTTACCGTTAGAGTTGATGGTACCCTTTAGGTAGATTGGTTGTTGATTTGTCCAAGATCCTGAATTGGCAGTGTAACTAAGTGTAGTCATTGGGATTTCACTATAGACATTGGTGAAAGAGGTGCCCGTGTTGACTGTAGTAGTGGTGTTGTAATAAAGAATGGGAGAGTCAGGTAAAAATTCTACTGTTGAAACAACTTTTGTGGTGCCAGTGCCTGAATCTAGAGTCAGAGGGTACCAATTCCCATCGCTTGATTGCATGAGAAGCTTGTATCTGTTAATGGTGGTACCGGCGGTTATAGCGTTACCCCAATAAATCCGATCAGGAGTGGCATCAGAGTCAGAAAGTCGTTGGGAACCCATAATTTGGAAATAAGTTCCATCAAAATACATTAAAACAGTAGCTCCTGCAGCTAAGGTAAAGTTGACAGTGGTGACATTACTATTACCAAGACGAATATTTCTAGCAGTACCGTCTATATTTAGGGTGGCGGTATTGACGCTATTTCCGTATGTAAATGTTACCGAAAGTAAGTCTCCGGCTGTTAGAGTGTAACCTGGGGTAGCAACTGTGGCGACTTTGGCGGCAGTGCCGATAGCTGTATTTGAGACGGCATTGACAGTAACTTTTCGGATGGTACCAGTTGCAGTGATATCACCCCCGACAGTTAAGTGGCTACCAATGGAGGCAGAGGTACCAACAGTGAGAGCAGTAGAGAAGTAGCCATTACCTAAAACATTGAGAAGATAATCAGAAGAGGTAGCACCAAGACCAAGAGAGGCAAAGGTGGGAGCGGCAGTAGTATTGATGTCTTGGATAGTAGTCAACTTATTACCTGTTAGTTTTAAGTTGGCAGAATCATAGTCAACACTGATAGTACGACCAATTCCAGAACCACTGATACTGATACCAACACCGTTGTTTAGAGTGGTAATGAAGTTGCCGGTTTGGCCAATGTTTAGAAAATAATCTTGATGGAAGCCATCTAGTAAATCAGCATTTAAGTTGTTTGAGAGTGTGGTTGTACCCATACTGATACTTTGTGATATGTATACATTGCCACTAGAACCAATAGAAAATTTAGTAGAAATATTGGTGGTACCGATATCGTAATTACTAAAATTTAGAAAATAATAACCACGATTGTCATTGTTGATCTGAGCATTGATTAAGTTACCACTAGCAATATTGGCGTTACTGAGATCAACAAAACCACCTGAACTTGGGGTAGTACCTTCGGTGATAAATTTAATTATTCCATTTCCATCAGGATTGATAGTTATATTTCCACCACTACCATCAGATGCTTTTAGTAGTAAAGCTTGTCCTTCAATTCCAAGAGTACCAGATGATGACTTAATCGTAGGGGATGTTTCACCTAGGTTTAGATTACCTAGACTGTCAATAACTAGCACAGTATCTTTAGTACCGCTAGCAGATGGTGGTAAACCTTGTAAAGTTTCTGAGTTTAAAGCGTAAGCGACAGTAGCGATTTGTTGTCTAGGATCCATAATTTCACCATCGGCGGTTATTTCTAACCAAACTTCTGCATTTTCTGAAAAGACAGTTACTGGAATTTCTGTTCCATGAGTTTTACCAATAACAACATTAAAGATGCCGTTATCATCAGGGTTGATTGTCTGGCTATTGCCAATAGATGAGGTATATAGCTCAGTACCACCAACACTACTGTTATAAAATTTAAAAACAATATTAGTTGGAACAAGAATGGCATTTCCGACTGAATCGGTTAAACGACCTTGAAATGACAAAACTCTTCCTGGGCGAGTCAGATTGGTAGAAGTCGAGTACGCTAATTCTTTTTTAGCTTTTAAAATTGTTTGACTATATAGTCCATAACTTAAACCTAAAATGATGGCAATTAGGGTTCCAAATATTAGATATCTACTAAGAAAATTTTTTGTCGGTGGTTGAACTGGTGTGGGTGGATTTGTGGGGGTGATTAAATTTGTTGGTGTAATTTTTTTTAAAAGATTTTTCTTGGTAAGAAATTCTTGAAAGGAGTTAAGAGAGGAGAGTTTTCTGTCGATAGTAGCACTGGAGGTACTGTTGGCTTTTAAAAAGTTGGCGTATTCTTGGAATCTGGAATGGTTAAAGTCGGTATCAAACTTCATAATTTTTTAACCATTCAAAATATTGGTGAATATCATTGATGTAGTTTTTGACTGTTAGTTTTGTTTTGTTCTCTTTGTAAAGATAGTTTTGGTACTGCATCAAGAGCTTTTCTAAGTCAATCGATGGTTGACGTTGGAGATGCTTCTTGGCTTGTTTATAGAGATTGGCTTCGGTAAGGTGTTGATCAACTAAGAATTGGCAAAAGATGGAGAGAGATGCTAGGTAGCGTGGTGAGTTGTTTTTATGGGAAAGGTACTCAAAGTATTTGAGTATTTGGTCTTGGGAAATCTGACCTTCTGAAAAGGTTAAATATATTTTTAAATCCTGAAGATAATTGCGAATAGTATTGGATTGATATTGATGGCTTTGTAACCATAGGGTGAATGAATCTAAATGTTGGGGGATGATGGACAGGGTCATGGAGGTTTATTTCCAAAGCCAAATAAAAGTTGCAGCAATAATTAGAAAGGGTGTTAGCTTTTCAAGTATCGGAGATAAATTTTTAGCTTCAAAATTATATTTTTTATACATGTTTATCAGTGTTAAGTATTAATAATATAAATATCTACTATTAGGAAAAGGGTGTCAAGAAGCTGGAGAATGTTCCATTTGATATATTAAGATAGATATCATTTTGTATCATATAAATATTTTCTAATTAAAAAAAATATTTCACATCTTCTTTCACGGCATATATTAGTACTATCGTTTTGTATCATTAAAATTCATATAGACTCATTAGTAAAAATTAAATCTTTATAGAAAGCGGTAAAAATGCGGTTTAGATATTATGATATTATTTTATATATATAAATATAGCGTTGAGGTAGTTAAATTAGTTAACTAAATATTAGGTGAATAAAATATCCTTAAAAATTATCAGTTGGGAATAAGAAATTAATGATTTATATACATGAGATGGTTAGATCCAATAAGTTTTTAAAAGATATACTAGATGAAAATTGTAGTATTTATGAACAAAGAAAAATTAAAAAGCAATATTTTTAAAATAAAATATAATTTAGATAATGCAAAAGTTTAAAAAAACTCCCTAAATTAACGTTTAAAATATAAGTAAAAAAGACTTAACAGATAAAACATTAGAGTGCTAAAATTTGTATTTTTAGAGATATTTGATAAAATTTTTACAGATGAAAAGCAATAAGCTGTATTTGGGTCTAATAATAGGTGTATTAAGTATTCTATTTGTTGGTTATATGGCAGTTAAAGTTTTACCAAATATTTTTGTAACTTTAACCAAGGCGGCACCGGCAACAAAAGTGTCGATTGGGAGTTCATATTTGATTGGAGGCAGGATATTAGCGAAAGCTGATGGAGTTGATAAATGTGTAGTAAATGTTTTTGTGTTAGATAGTAGTGGAAAGGGAGTGAAAGGTACGGCTGTTAGTTTGTTAGGAATGGATGATGGTGATCTTCAAACAGTATCTGATGTTGACGGTAAAGCTGTTTTCGAAATAACTTCGACAAATGAGGGGCAGTATGTTTTGTCAGCTTCTATAGGGGGGGCACCTTTGGCTAAGAGTTTGAAAGTAACTTTTAGGAATTGATAACTCTAAAGAAAAATCAGGGAAATTTTTTGGGATAGATTAATTGATGGGGTTGAGGCGGAAATTTCGACTTTTCCTAGAGTTGATGATGAGATATTGAAGGTAGCCTTACCAAGATCATCAGTGGTATTTTGGATAGTTTCAACTTGAGCAGATGACGGGGCTTTAATGGTGACATTTTG
>CAZKWZ010000043.1:0-4151 GCA_964556795.1 uncultured Gammaproteobacteria bacterium
AAGAAGATGATTGAAAAGCTTGAGGCTGGTGTTGCTCCTTGGCATATGCCCTGGGCGGCTGGTGTAGGTCAACCGTGTAACCTGATTTCGGGTAAAACTTATCGCGGTATTAATCCTATGCTTTTAGGCTGTGATTATTCGTCTAAGTATTGGCTGACATTCAACCAAGTGAAGAAGCTGGGGGGACAGGTTCGAGCCGGTGAAAAATCGTCCATGGTTGTCTTTTTTAAAATGATCGACGACAAGGAACGGGCTGAAGCAGCAGACGATGACAAGACATCTAAACGCCCATTCTTACTGCGTTACTATAATGTTTTCAATGTTCAACAAGTCGAAGGGCTGCAGCATGATCGGCTCGACAAAGAAAAAGTAGACATTGAACAGATCAAGGATTTTAACCCGATCGCAAACTGTGAAAAAATCTGGTCCGGTTTCAACAACCCGCCGCAACTACAGCACTACCAGCAGCGAGCTTTTTACAGAGAGTCACAGGACTTGATCAACATGCCGCAGCAAAAATCTTTTTATTCTGAGGCCGAATACTATTGCACATTGTTCCATGAGTCTATTCACTCGACCGGCCACGAATCGCGAGTGCATAGAAAAAACGTCGGTCACTCTCACTTCGGTTCGAAAGAATATAGCAAGGAAGAATTGATTGCCGAGATGGGAGCGGCGATGCTTTGCACCCATGCCGGTATCGATACGGAAAAACTTTTTGACAACTCAGCCTCTTATCTTCAATCATGGGCGAACGTTTTAAAAGATAAAAAGAATTTTAGATGTGTAGTTGATGCGGCCAGCGCTGCACAGAAGGCGGTCGATTATATTCTAGGCAATAAAGGCGAGGAGGTGGGGGAGTAATCCCCACATCTTTTTTCTAAGGGCCAAGAGGGGAGCGCCCCTCTTGGATCTCCCTTTATCCCTGATTGTCCTTCCGGACACCAGGCTCAACAATGGTTAAATATCTTTTATTCTTCTCACACTGTCTGCCGCCCCTTTAATCGGTGAAGAAAACCGTTGCGAACCCTATGGGCTTCGGCTTGACTCTGCAGGTGCCGTGTAGTTTTTGGCTCCTTTGCGGCCATAGCTTAACGATAAAGCGCCGGGCTCCCCATCCTGGAAATGCGGGTTTGATCCTCGTTGGCCGCTTTTCTTCCTCTATGGCCTGTCACCAAAATATCAATACTACACGTCCCCAGCAGAGTAAAACTGCACAACGGTTTTCTTGTTTTTCCCCCACCCTCCCTGGCGGCATTAATACTCGTGCTTTTCTTTGGTTTTTTTCTTACAGGAATCTTTTCTGTTTCTGGGGGAATTTTTTCATGCTTTTATAAATTTTATAAAATCCTGTGGGATTGTGGGAATCCCAAAGGGATTTCCATAATTCCTCAGGATCAATAAGAAATGTGGGAAGGTGGGAATCCCGAAGGGATTTCCAAGCAGCTGTGGGAAATCTTTGATTTTCCATAGCTGCGGCGTTTCCACATTTCCACAGCGTCCACAGCTAATTGTTTCTTATATTAATTATTTGCATATATGTATAATTGGTTCGTGTTACAAAATATACGATAGTTTTTGATATATTTCCCTGTCCCAAAGATTTTTACAATTTTACATTTGCCCTATATCTCTTTGTTTTTTTAAATGCGTTACAAAATATACGATAGTATTTTTTACTTTTTTAAGCGTTACAAAATATACGATAGTGTTTACGACATTTTTCCATGATTTTTTTACCCCCTATATCTCTTTGTTTTTTTAAATGCGTTACAAAATATACGATAGTTTAATTTTTCTTTATTATTGTTATTAACGCCTATATTAGTTAACTTTTTGTTCTTTTTATTTATAGTTGCTTATGCTTCATAGAAAAACAAGCAATTTCATCGAAAATATGCTGTTTTTATAGTTGTCTATAATACCTATAAACCAGACAATTTTTAGATGCGTTACAAAATATACGATAGTATTTTTGACATTTATTTTCCACCTATTTTGATGCGTTACAAAATATACGATAGTTTGGCTCCATAATGCGTTACAAAATATACGATAGCGTTTTGTGGATATTTTTTTGTAACGCAAAAATCCTTTATATATATTGACATTTATTTTTCTTGTAACGATAATTGGTTTAGCAGAGGAGATTTGATGTCAAGTCAAGAGCCTTCGATTTTTATTGAAACCATAGTTGATTCTCAAAATAAAACATTAGGCATTCAATTTCTTCCGACAACTGTTTGTCCATTGCCAATAAAAGAACCTGATAATTATAGAATAGAAACAAAATCTGGAAAAGTGACGCTTGATGTTGTTGGTGGAAAATATGGCGTTCCTCACGGAAGAGATAACTTGATTGTTTTATGGCTTATTTTATTGTCAAGAAAACAGGATAGCAGAAGAATAACTAAACCGTCTATTTATGATTTTTTAAAAACATTCG
Source organism: uncultured Gammaproteobacteria bacterium (assembly GCA_964556795.1). Lineage (GTDB taxonomy): Bacteria > Patescibacteriota > Microgenomatia > UBA12405 > UBA12405 > UBA12158. Next base: position 2,447 of record CAZKWZ010000043.1, read on the forward strand.
GCATTGAAACATCTAAAACTAATTATAACGATGCCAGAAAAAGACTTTTAAGAATTATTTATTCTAACTGGACCTGGACAATAACAGAAAAAACTGAAACGGGTTATTATAATAGGGCGATTAACATTAACATTATTTCTGACTCACTACTTTTTTGGGACCCAAGAAACGTTGATATTGAAAAAAATCCTGACTCAACTTTATTTGATGAATACATTGAATTAAGCGAAGGTTTTTATGAAACAATTAAAAACTATAAAATTCCTTACAGATTGGAGGTTGTCAAAGAGATCCAAAATGCCCCAACTCTTTTAAATCTTTATTTATTTTTATCTTATAGAACATACTCTGTTTGGAGGCAGCGCCAGGCTGGACTAAGTGGCGTTTTAAAGATACCTCTTTTTGGTGATAACGGATTAAAAAATCAATTGGGCAGCCATATAAACAACAGATCATTTAAACTGCGTTTAAAAGGCTATTTAGAGGATCTAAAAAAATATTGGCCTAATTGTCCCGCTGAGCTTGATAGCGAGCTCTCCGACCACGATATAAGAAGGAATAAGACATCTGGCGATAGGCTTGTTATTAAAGTAAAAGACATATCTGAATTAGACGTAATACCGAATATGGATTATGAGATAGTTAAATCTATTAAATCGTAATATTCACTTCGCTTACACTTCAAAAAATTGCGTTACAAAATATACGATAATTTTGTTTAAAATGAAGGTTTCTTATTTTTCAAACTTAATTTTTCTATTTTTCCTTATATGCTTAATCATCTTGCACATTAATACCTTTTTAATATTACCTGTTGAAAAATAATAAAGCTTTCAGTACAATAAATATATGATTATTGCTTCAGCAATTATTTTTGTTCAATCTCAAGTTTACAAACCAATTTCTTTAGTTTCTGAAATCCTTAATATTGACCAGCAAATACTAATGACAGTCTGTTATATCGAATCTGGCTTTAATGTACGAGCCAAAAGCCATAAAGGTGCTTGCGGCATTATGCAGGTTTTGCCGTTTAATTTGTCGTCTCTGTATGCCTCGAATAAATCAACAATTCATAACATAGTTGCAGGCGCTATTCTGCTGAAAAGGTTTTTAAGACTTTATAAAAACAATATTGCGCTTGCCCTGGCTGCCTACAACGCAGGGCCCGGCGCTGTCAATAAATATGAAGGTATTCCACCATATAAAGAAACTCGGAATTATTTAAAACGGTTTTTATATCACTACGAAAATACAAAATTCATTGAAAAAAAGGAGTCCCAACATGCCAAAGATCTGGAAAGTTCAAAGACCAAAATTCGCTAAAAAGACGGTCGTGTTTCTGTGGCCTGTAGATGACGTTGAAAGGCTTAATGCGTTTATTAACTACTGCCCACATATCAATTCACTGGCCCAGCTTGTAGAGGCCACACTAACAGCTGCGGTTAACGAAAACAAAGATTTTAATGTACGTTTTAAGAAAGGTGATTTTTCTAAGATAGAATCCAGTGAAACAACAAAAGAAATTCTTGATCAAGAAATACCTGATAACCAAAACGAAAAATGACATTAAACTGTGTAATAACTTTATCTACATTTTTGTGCCTGGCTGTCATAGGCTGGGCGCTTAACTTCTTGAACTCCAACATCTTACTGTTTTCTGACGAAAACAATCACACCACACGCAACCCTTCGGGTATTCTGCCAA
>CAZKWZ010000044.1:0-3871 GCA_964556795.1 uncultured Gammaproteobacteria bacterium
TTTGTGGGTCATGCAATTCATCCTGACGTATTGGCAGTTAGTTTTATTTTAATTTCTTTATTTTTTGGGTGGAAATATAAAGAAAAAGGAAAAATAATTTATTTATTATTATCTGGTTTAATTTTGGGAATAAGTGTGGCTAGTCGTCCATTTGGATTGATTTGTTTGCCGTTATTGTTTTATTTTTTGTTTTTGAAAAAAGCTAATTGGCGAGATTATTTAGTTTTAGTATTTTTGAGTGGTGGTATCTATGGTTGGTGGTGGTGGCGAACAAAAACACTAGGGATAAATATGAGTTGGGAAAATTGGGTTTTGTCTGGACGAGATATTCTTTTTCAATTTGAAAATTTAAAGAAATTGATTTGGAGAAATATGATGGGAGAAGTGATGGGAAAAACGGTTTCTGGTTTGGCAGGAATTGGATTATTAGTAGGAATTATAAAAAAAGATAAACGAATAATACCTTTAATTTTATGGATGGGTGGAGTTTTAATTTATTGGTATTTGGTACCAAATGGAAATTTAACTCATCAATATTATGCAGATGTTTATATTCCGTTGATGGTAATTTTGGCATCAATTGGTTTAAGTTGGATTTGGGATAAAAATAAATTGATAGCTTTATTAATAATTCCGGTTTTAGTTTATAACGGATATAAAGTAAGTAATTACTATTATCAAAGACAAATCGAAGCTGATTTAGATGTAAAGGTGGCTGAAGAAATTAAAAAAGAAATTCCAGAGGATAAAAAAATAATTTACCTAAACAAGGGCAATTCTGTGCCTTTATCATTATCGCATCGACAGGGATGGATGTTGGGAGAATGGCCAACTGATGTAGCAGTTCATATTTGGTCATTTATGGAAATGCGGCATTATCAGTTTGATTATATTGTCGAACCAAAACATAAAAAAGATATTTCTGATGATGAATTTAAAGTTATCAAACAAAATTATCCGTTGGTGAAAGAGTTGGAATATATAAGGATATACAAATATCGATAAATTTATCTAAAATATATTTATTGTAAAATAATTTATGGACGTGAAGATTATTTTTTTGCCGAAGTCAACGAAAAATAAAAACGAGATTATTAAGGAAATTGATTCTGCTTACAAATTAGTTTTTTCTTTTTTTAATCAAAAAATTTCAGAAATTGATATTAATGTAGTTAATAATAGGAAAGAATTTGATTTATTTAATAACAGAAAGACTGAAGATTGGGAGGTAGGTTATACATTTTTTAAGGAAAATAAAGTAAGAATTGTAATTTTTAATCCAGAAAGTATTGAAAAATATTCAACTCACAAAAAAGAAGAATTTAACTCCATAGTTGTTCATGAATTAACTCATGTTTTTACGGGTTATGTTTTAAAGTTTTTTTATCCAAAATGGTTGCATGAGGGTTTGGCTGGTTATGTGGCAAAACAATATGAAGATAAAACAATTAAGAAAAATATAATTAATCTTTCCGAATTACATAATTTAGATGATTGGAATAAAAATAATAAATATTTGGAATCTTATTTATTTACAAAATTTTTGTTTGACAAATTTGGAAAAGAAAAAATGATAGAATTTATGATTAATTTAAGTTGGAAAATAGAATATAATGATTTTCAATTTAAATTTAAAAATCAATTTAAAGAAAAATTGGAAGATATTTTTGATGATTGGAAAAATCAATAAATTAGATAACCTCTTTTTTTTGGTAAAAAAATAAGTTATACTTTCCGGTACTTTAGAGTCTATAGCTCAGTTGGTTAGAGCGCTTCGTTGACATCGAAGAGGTCAGAGGTTCGAGTCCTCTTAGACTCACATAATCGGAATTTTGGTTCTTCAATGCCTCGATTAGCTCGAAGGATCGGGACAAATCGGTGGTTCGAATTATTTTGTTTTGACAAACTACTCCATTAGGAAAAATCTGACTTTGAAGTGCTTGTTTTTGGGCTAAATCAAGTTCATACCAGAACTTGTCAAGGTTGATTAAAAATGTTTCTGTAAAGTTCTTAACTGCTTCGGTGTCGTATTGATCGATTTTTACGTCTGATCGTTCGACCCGTAAGACCGCTATTTCGTTTCTGATCTTATCTGCCCGGTCCCTAGCTTCTTCGTCAGTTAATATGCCTTTAGAATTGCTATGCGCGATACTAGTTAGTTCGTCTTCAAGCTTGTCAATTTGATTATCCTTTAGCCTAGCTTCCTGTTTAAGGCTGTCAACACTTTGGTCCCATTCCGCAAAGACTAATTCGCTAAATAGCTTTAGAACCCGCCTAGAAGGCTTTAGATAGGCTAAGATAGCCTGAAACTGTTCGTGGGCTTTATCTATACCGATTCGTTCTTGCTTGGGGCAGTCTTTTTGGTGACATTCGTAAGTAAGATAGTGCTTAGTTCTACCCTTCGGATTACTGGAAGTCATAGGGTGGCTACAAACCGCACACTTTAGAACCCCCTTTAGGGGGAAGGCATTATTATCCTGATGTTTTAGCATACGTTTCTTACCTAATATATTGTAATACGCTTGTTCCCAGGTTTCTTTATCGACTAATTTTTCGTGCTTACCCCATATATATTCTTCCCATTTAGGACCATACATATTGCCGTAATAGAAGGGATTACCAAGAATTTCTTTAACTATTTCACCGTCTGCTTCGCTACCAAAATACTTCTTATAATCCAAGCTATTCAAATAATCGGCGAGTGCTTTTTTGGAATAGTATCCGTTGGAAGCCTTATCGAATAAGGACTTAATAATCGCGTTGGACTTCTTATCTATTTGTGGAACTTGACCTCGTTTTTCGTGTCTATCGTTTCCCGGTCGGAAATAACCCTTAGGACACTTGAAGGGCCATATGCCATTTCTAAACATAGTTCGCATATTATCCCTAACCCTTTCACCTTTAAGTTCATTGTCTAACTGGGCTAGGGTTATCAAAATCGTCCGCATAGCTCTACCCATAGGATTTTCTTCTGTGGATTCTGTAGCTGACACCACAAACGCGCCTTGCTTGGCTAAAAGTGAAATGGCAACCAAAGCGTCTTCCGTACTACGAGAAAACCGGTCCATTTTGTAAATGATTACCTTAGATATTTTATTTTTCTTATCGGTACAGAATTTTAGAAGACGACGCATTTCCGGGCGATTGTGAACTGTCTTGGCTGATACACCTTCTTCGGAAAATATCTCGACTACTTGTAAGCCATTTCGTTCGGCATAGCTTTGACAAGCCTTTAGTTGGGTTTCTAGGCTATTGTTTTCAATCTGGCTTGGATCGGAAACCCTAATGTAAATAACTGATCTAGGCTTTTCCATTGTTAGTTTTATTATAGTTAATTGGTGGCTTCTTCGCCTTTAGAAAAGACTGAAAAAATAGACTTTTTAAGACTTCTGCCGTCTTAATGTCTTGAAGGATTACCTCGTCGGGAAGATTTGTTGCTTGGTCGCCTAGTATTTTACGGGCTTGTTTGACATTCATAGGAATAGAAATTTGTTTGCCCCCCGTAAAAACGAGGGTCCTATTCTATTCCGTGCTATTCAAATGCCAATTCTATATTGAAGATTTAATCTTCTATATCCATTATCAGAATTATTAAGTTGTGTGTCAATTGTATCGAACTATGGCTTTTATTTACTATTGTTAACTTTAATTTACCGCTAAATTGTTTCGGTGATTTATTTCAAATAGTCGATCGATTTCTTGTACCAATTCAGGTGGTAAAACCACTTCCTGACTTGTAACCTTAACGCCAGAAGGATTGACGGTGTTAGGCAAGCCTAGCGCGGTTCTTTCGCCTTCTATTGCCGTTTTTAGGATATTAGTTATTGAAGTTAATAAACTGAATTGCGTGGGTTTGAATTCGCTTTCAGAT
>CAZKWZ010000045.1:0-2988 GCA_964556795.1 uncultured Gammaproteobacteria bacterium
CAAATGCTATCCAATTGCAATTATAAGTTCCCATATTTTCAGTAATTTCAAAAACTGATGGTTCGTACATCTCAATTTCCGGTAAACTCAACTCTAATTTTATTGGGGCGAGGGGATAAATGGATTCTTTTCCATAGACATTTCTAGCAACTGTTTCAATCCGAATTTTTTCCTCATTACCATAAAAATCTCCCAATCCTATGATTAAATCATAAACATCATTTTGTAAATATTTGTTGGCAAAAATTCTCGGATGGCCAAAAATTACTTGATAATTTATTCCTCGAATTGCCGGCAAGTATTTTTGCAAATCACTATATGTCCGTCTCGATATATTCGTTCCCCATTGATTTGAAAATGCATAAATCAAAATCATTTATTTCTATTTTTATTATATTACCTGTTACAATTTCTTTTATTAATATGCGCAAATCTAAATCGGTAGTCATTTATTTGACTATTTCCTTTCTCGTTTTTCACCTTTGTCGCGACTTTATGCAATTGATTGGTCTCAACAACTTTATTACTGATATTTACCATAATCAGGGTATTGCCGATACCAATAAAATTTTGGCCATAATCGGTCTTAAGTACAAGAGATGGACTGAAATACCGATGATTATTATCGAAATATCTCTGGTTAAAATTCTTTTAAAATACCAAAAAAAACAAAAGTTTATTTTTTCTCGATATTAAATAAACTCGACTTTATTACTATTGAGCCTGGTGATCGCAAATTAAATATACTCTTAAACATCTCCCCACCAAAATTAAATTCTCCCTTATCAGTAGAAACCTTTACGTTTTGTGTATATCCGGATGTGGAGTAGGACACACTTATAGAATTTATACTACTAATTGGTCCGCCCTTATCACTTACTTGTCTTTTTAGTTCATCCTTGGACCAGGCATTACCATCGCAACTACCAATACAGTTTTGAGTTTGTGATAGGTGAGAAGAGTCGTTGGTTTTACTGTAATACAAAACAGCATTCATAATATCGCTAAATTCCTCATTATTTAACCACGGACTACTCCGGCCATAAGCCGCGTTACTTCTGGTTTTATACCACCCTTTGTAATACCAAGACGATCCGGCTTTCTTTTCAAAGCTATCATTTGGCCAACAGCCCTGGTTTCCGCAGCTGGTATCCCAAATCTGTGGAGTAGTATGATCGCCAGATGAATATGATAAAGTTGCTCCACCTGAGGTTGAAGCGTACATAGTTGAGAAAATCCTCCCCGTCGAATTGCTTTTTACCACCAGGCCCCTGGTATCTTCCACTGCCTGTTTCCATCTTCCTGGAGAACCTAAACGGCTTTTACTATACACCTGACAAGCTTCGGTTACACAAATTGAACCTGAAAGATTATTAGTGTAATTTAGGGCATAAGTTCTTGCGGCAATTGCCTGAGCCTTTAATGCTTCATAGCCTCCTTCGTCACCCCATTTAGCCGGCATTTCTGCAATTCCTACTAAATAGTTTTCTTCAAACGGTAGAGTCCCAACACTGGTTTTAATTGAGCCTGGAGAGTCCATTTTTTCAATTTTTATATTTCCGTAATAGGCCTTTAAAATTGTTTCATAATTTTGTCCCGCCTTTGATCGCCCGAAAGCTCCAAACTGACTCATCCCTTTACGATGTGGTGCTCCAAAAGAAAAACCTGCAAAAGCAGGGGAGAATCCTGGATTATAATCTGCTCTTGATGCTGGGTCATCTGATGATGAGACATCTCCCACTGAGGTATTAAACATCGCTGTTTTTTCAGCAATTAAGTTTTGTTGTTTTTGGCTTAAAACTGCCTTATATGCTTCGGCTTTATTAATTTCTCCACTTAAAAAACCAAATCTACTTTCCATGCTTTTTTTTAACGCCGCCAGTTTTGTTTTTTGGGCTTCCAAATCACTTTTATTTTTGTTCAATAAGGCAATTTCTGTTGAATATCCGGTAATAACGTTTTTATCCTGGGAAATTATTGATTGATACCATGTATATTGTTGTAAAAGATTTCCAGTTCCCTGAACAGAAAAAAATAAAGTCATTGGAGAATATTTCTTTGAATTTATGTAATATTTTTTTACCCTTTGAAACATTAAAATTTTTTGGACCTCCAAATCAGATTCTTTATCAACTAATTGTTCACCCAACAATTTAGTTTGAGTCTCAATAGTAGTAATTTGATTTTTTGCCCCGCTAATTTTGCTCTTAAGACCTGTAGACTCACTTTGTAATGGGGCAATTGCACTATTTAAGTCACTTATTTTTTTAGCAATAAGTGATATACAGGGATCCTGATTTCCAGGATTATTTTTAATACAGTCATCAACTTCATCTGCTAAAACTTCTGTTTTTCCACATCCCAAAAATCCCGCAATTATCAGGACTAATATCATTACCTTCCCCATCTTTTCTTTCACTCTTTCATTCTACCATCTGATATACTAAGGCCATGAACTTAAGCGTTAAGATTAGTGGTTTTGTCCTCGCCTCAACCGCATTTTTTTCCACTGCAACCTCAGTCCTGGCAGCAGAGTTTCTTTGTCCTGACGGTGTCAGTGTTAATACTGCCCTGGGTTGTGTACCGGTTGAAATGAACAAATTTATCGCCTGGATATTGCCTTATTTGTTTGGAATTGGCGGTGGAATTTCTTTTGTTCTAATGATTTATGGCTTTATTCTAATGACTACCAGCAATGGTGATCCCAAGGCAGTTCAGGGTGCCAAAGAAACCGTTACCTCAGCTATTATCGGTCTTTTGATTTGTATTTTTGCTATCTTTATTCTTAGACTTATTACCATAGACATATTAAAAATTCCTGGAATTTCCTAATAAAAATATGGCCTACAACAGCGCTGCCGTTTTACCTCAGAGCCCGGTTACCAAATTTAATGATATTGGGGGACTTATCTCCAATCTTCTTCCTTACGTTTATGGTTTTGCTGGTTTATGTCTCTTTATTATGCTTATTTGGGGTGGAATTATCCT
>CAZKWZ010000046.1:0-2926 GCA_964556795.1 uncultured Gammaproteobacteria bacterium
CCAGAGGAGCTTATGTTTTTTTGCTTTGAATGGCCCCCCCACCAGGGAACGCCGAGCTCAAGCGAGGCAATCCCAAGGTGGGGCAGGGGCCGACCGCAACCGAGGCAATCCCAAGGTGGGCGTAGCCCTTAAGTTTTTTGCTTTGAATGGCCCCCCCACCAGGGAACGCCGAGCGCAAGCGAGGCAATCCCAAGGTGGGGGAGACTACCCGCATGCAAATTTATTTGCTGCGTCTACCCAATAAATAAAAAGGGCGTAGCCCTTAAGTTTTTTGCTTTGAATGGCCCCCCACCAGGGAACGCCGAGCTCAAGCGAGGCAATCCCAAGGTGGGGCAGGGGCCGACCGCAAGCGAGGCAATCCCAAGGTGGGCGTAGCCCTTAAGTTTTTTGCTTTGAATGCCCCCCACCAGGGAACGCCGAGCAAAGCAAGGCAATCCCAGGGAGGGGTAATTGCAGAAGGAATAATCCGAAATTTTTATTATAGGTTTATATTTATTAGTATATTTGTACTATGAGTACAGATAGATCAATAAAATTAAACCAATTGCTTCGAAAACTGCCTTCGGAGGCCCTGTTCTTTTCATCATGGCTAAAAGAGAACGGAATATCCTATGAACTTCAACGACGGTATCGCGATTCCAAATGGTTGACAGCCATCGGAACAGGCGTAATGATACGTACTGGCGAAAGCCCCTCCATATATGGTGCTTTATCATCGCTTAACAAGCAAACCGGCAAACATTTTCATGTAGGAGGTTTGTCAGCTCTGGAACTAGCGGGATATACACATTACGTACCTATGGGAAGACAGGTTTTATACATCGGTCACCCAAAAGGCGAATGGTTACCAACCTGGCTTAAAAAGCAAGATTGGAGCATGGATTTATTATGTGTTACATCGGAATATTTCGATTCTTTTACCGGCTTAACCACAATGATGCAGGGTGCATTTGAAATATTGGTTTCTACACCGGAACGTGCATTTATGGAATGTCTTAATCTTGTTCCAAAACAGTATAACCTTATGGACTTATATTATGTAATGGAGCAACTTACTGCACTTCGTCCAAACATATTGATGTCATTACTCGAACAAAATAAATCTGTAAAAATAAAAAGATTATTCCTTTATATGTCAGAAAAAGCCGGTCATACATGGTTAGGCGAACTTGAATTATCAAAAATAGACATAGGGAGCGGTAAACGGGTAATTGTGCCAAATGGTGTTTACGACAATAAATACCAGATAACAATACCCGAAGAACTAAAGAATTATGAATAATCTATATAAAGAACAGGTAAGACTCTTAGTTCGGATATTACCTGTCATCTATCGAAATGAAGATTTTGCCATCCACGGAGGTACGGCCATAAACCTGTTTGTTAAAGATTTGCCTCGTTATTCAGTAGATATCGATTTGACCTACATTCCGCTTGGACAACGGGATAAAAGTCTGGAGGAAATTGATGAAAAACTGGCTACAATCAATTATCAAATTCAACGTTCTGTTCCCGGAATTCATATCCGAGTAGCACCTAATAAGCTCTTATGCACCATTGGACGAAGCAATGTGAAAATTGAAGTTAACGTAATTAAACGAGGCATTATTGGGCCTACGATTGAAATGCCTTTATGCAATAAAGCTCAGGAAGAATTCGGGATGTTTTGCAAGGGACGTATTGTGCCGTTGGAACAACTCTATGGCGGGAAAATAGCAGCTGCTCTCAATCGACAACACCCACGCGATCTGTTTGATTACAATTATATGGAAAAAGATAATATAGATTGGGTGAAACGGGGTATTATATTTGCTCTGCTGGGAAGCGATAAACCCTTTCTAGAATCTTTATCGCCAAACATCATTGACCAGCAGGATGCGCTTGAAAATCAGTTCCGTGGTATGACAGATATACCTTTTACATATGAAAACTACAAAAGCGCAAGGGAACAACTAATTACATCAATCAATTCAATTCTGAGTGATGAAGACAAAAGTTTCCTTGTCAGTTTTGAAGACGCAAACCCTCACTGGGATAAATCTGTGTACAGCGATTTCAGGCATTTTCCTTCAGTTCAATGGAAGTTGCTTAACATAAACAACCTGAAAACACTAAACCCTGCAAAACACCTACATGAAGTGAATAGGTTGAAAACTTTTTTTGGAATGAACATACAAAATTAACCTGTTAACTGTAATATGTTAAAAAATACAATTTTAAGATGTTTAAAATTAACATAAAAGAATCGAATAATCATGAAAAAACTAATATTCATAATTCTGATTATGTATTCAACTCTTAATGCAAATTCTCTATTCTCTCAAAATTTTGAACAACTACCAACAAAGGTGAGAGACAGTCTTTTAATAAAGATAGCCGACAAAGCATTAGAGAAATACGGTCCTGATTATAACAGACGATATCTCACACCAGTAGTAAAATACGAAGGAGTATACAAGGGTGGGGATCATAAAGGAGAATCAGCATATTCGATAACTTATCCATATGACAAGTCTAAAGAGCTTTTCGAGAGAGATTTTTCTGCAAAAGTTGTAGTTGTAAATAAAACTGGAAAAATTATAACAATCGATTTTGGAAATGGATTAAGCTATCTTATAGAAGAACTTGAAATGAAAAATAAAAAACATAAAAAAATGCCCTTTAGTACTAGTAAAAAGCAAGAAGTATTTAAACTTTAAAGCAAATACAAATCTGATTGCAATGTTTTCCATTTGTTTTATCTTCCCCTCCATCTCTCTCAAATTTTTTATAAAATTAACTCAATTTAAGCTGAAAACAAAGGAGAGACACTCACTTCAACTGCACGAAACTACGTTTTTTCCCTATCTTTGCGCAAAATAACTGCACCCTATGAAACCTATCAAAAAAATCACAGAAAAAGATTACATCAAAGCCAACCGCATTG
>CAZKWZ010000047.1:0-2909 GCA_964556795.1 uncultured Gammaproteobacteria bacterium
TCAAAGATATGTATTTTTCTGCCCTGGAAAAGGTTGAAAAGGCTAATACGGTCAAACTTTATCTTCAAAATCTTATTAATTTTGCCGTCAAGAACAACTATCCTCTCGCCGATGCCTTTCATCCCAGCCTCTTTGGCCAAAATGGCCTTGAGGATCTAATCTCCTCCACCGACCATCTTCACCCTTCAACCCTGGGTACCGAGCTTTTTTGTGACACTGTTGCTAAAAGTATTCTCGACCATCAGCTCATCAATTGATTGCTAATTTCCGCGACATCGATTAAAATAGCTCCATGGCTAAATCTAAAAAAACTCCTCGAATTTTAATTGCTCTTTGCTGCTCTGTCTGTGGAGCTCAAAATTATCTCACTGAGAAAAACAAGACTAATACTCCTGACAAACTCAAGTTCAATAAATACTGTCATTGGTGCAAAAAGAATACCGAACACAAAGAAAGTACCAAGCTCAAATAATCTCTGGCTTGGAAAATATCTACATCTCCCCTCTTGAGCTGTGTAATCTCAACTGTCAGTACTGCTACACCAAAAAACCGACTCACATCCTCTCCAACCATCAAATTCTCTCCTTCGTCCGTAGATATAATAATTTTTTAGAAAATCGAAGTTATGATTTTTTTAGAGCGTTAAACGTGGTGACACATTCACCGCGAAAAAAAAAGCGTAACGAGATTTTCTATCTTAAATCTATCATTTTCTGTGGCGGTGAAGTTTTTACTCTCAAAAACTTCCCCCGTCTCATCAACAAACTAAATTCTCTGGGGATTTTTGTTTCCATCATCACCAATGGCACCATCGATAAACTGGAAAAAATCAAAGATCCAAAAAACTGCCAACTAATTGTCTCTTTTGATGGGCCCGAAAAAATTCATGATGCCAATCGAGGTTTAGGAAATTTTCAAAAATCAAAAAAATTCGTAGAACATGCCCAAAAACTAGGTTTTCACGTTGAAATATTTTTCCTCATTACCAAGGATTCTTATACCTACAAAGATACTTTTAATATATCAAATATTAACAAAACATATCTAACAGATCGTTTAGGTTCATTAACCCCCAAACAAGTAAAAAACATCCGTCAAAATTATCCCTGTTACCCATCAAAAAATTTTCATTGTTCTATGCTTTCTCTCCAATCTGATGCCAAATTTTATGGTTGCTGTGAGTCTCAAAAATCAATCGCCTCTTTGTCCGACCCTATTAGTAAAATAGTAAAAAACTATTTGCACCTAGTTATCCAAAACCCTCTTTGCTCCGACCCTGATTATTTTTGTGGACTAAAATAAACAAATGACGCAATCAGATTTCTTAAAATCTATCCGCCAATATTTCTGGAATCTGGGATTTACTGAAATCGAAGTCCCTTACTTAAATCCATCCCTTCCTCTCGAACCAAATCTTTATGCCTTCAAAACTACCTGGACCCACCAAAATAAAGACTATTTTCTCCCCACTTCACCCGAATTTGCATTAAAAAAATATCTCGCCGAAAACCAAAAAAATTGTTTTGCCATTTCTCACTGTTTTCGCGACCTTGAAGATCAAGGACCCCACCATACTCCAGAATTTCTCATGCTCGAATGGTATGAAGTTGACAAAAATTATCAAGATTTAATGCTTTCTACTAAAAATTTTATAAAAAGCTTTTTAAACATCGAATTTACCACCCTTAAACTCCCCCTAAATTTACCTCAAAACGAACCGGATTTTAATCAATATTTTTTAAACGAAATTGAACTAAAATTACCCAAAAATAAGGCTATTTTTATTACTGGTTACCCATCTTTTCTCTCCCCTCTTGCCAAAGCCAATGAACGTTTTGAACTCTATATCAATGGCGTCGAAATCGCTAATGGCTGTACCGAAAATACCAATTCCAATTCAATTTTAAATGCCTTCAATCAGGAAAAAGCTTTTCGTCTTAAAAAATATCTTCCTGTTCACCCTATAAATTTATCTTTTGCCCAAGACACTGCTAAACTAGGTCAGACATCAGGCATCGGCCTCGGTATCAATAGGTTATTAAAAATAATCAGACAAAATTAAAAAAGGGCCAAATGCGGTTCTGTATCTCTTTTTAAATACTCTTCAAATGAACCTGATATATAGTCATCGCGAACAGGTAAAACTTCAATAGGCTTTTTACTCCCGGTATGTAAAACCACTTTTCCATCTCCACACATCTCGTAATCATTAAACCATGGCCTCACCACTTCAACTCCCCAACCCAAACTCTCACCCACTTTGGAAACAAAAAGAGCAAATTTATCAAATTTTGGACACTCTCCACCCATAAAACTCTCACTCGCTAATTGAGGTGAGTACAATTTTAAATCAACATCTTTATGGCTCAGACCACGCTTCTCCGGTCTAACGCTCCCCCCGACTAATACCAAATGTGTGTCGACATGTAGCTTTTTTGCCTGAACCCTTATCCCGGAACACAACCTATTGATGTCCCTCACACTATCAATACCAAGTTCACTTTCTACTGTCTGGTTCATATTCAATCTCAAAGCCTCTCCTGAAACTACCATGACTAATTATAATCCATATCTGGGTGTACACCTATTATCAGTTCAGAGATAAAACACTCAGAAAATGAGATATAATTAACTTATGTCCAAAGACACCAAAAACACCCTTCAAAATACCCAACTTACTAAACCATTTAACCAACGGGTTCCCTTTAAAAATCCTTTTGCTCCTCCAAAAGGACCCCAAAACAAATTTAATTCTCGAGTTGTCACCTCCTTTAGAACCCAAAATCGGGGTGGTGGTGGTAAATAAAAAACTATGAACGAATCTAAACCCTCTATTTCTCAGGCTGTTATTTTGGCAGCTGGTGAATGTTCCCGTTTTCAACCTTTTAATTCTCGCCAACAACACAAGA
>CAZKWZ010000048.1:0-2887 GCA_964556795.1 uncultured Gammaproteobacteria bacterium
GAGGAAATAGAACTAAAAGACAGGCTAAAAGCATTAAGTGGTATAATTGCTAATCTCGAAGCCTCAGAAGACGAAGATAAAATCGCCCAAGTAGAGGCCCAATACGCTCAGATATTGACCAAGTTGGCAATATTGCAAAGAGCTAAGTCTTGAGAGGACATTTTTTGTTAGAATATAAAGCTATGGCAGCAACAATAAATATATCCCAAATAAAAACCAAACTAGTTGCTCAAGCGAAGAAACTTCGCTATTTAACAAACGATGAAATTTTAGCCCTAATACCGGAACCGGAAAAATATATTGAACAAATCGATCAGCTTTTTGATTATCTTTTTGATAAAGGGATTGATGTCTTTGATAAAGTTGAGTCCAGAGAAATAATTGATTCTGAAAAAGGAAAGTTGAGTAGTGCCGATCTTTTGGCTCTTTTATCTCAAAGGAATAGTATGGATTCAGTGAGGATGTACCTCAAAGAAATTGGGAAAATAGACCTAATTAATTTTGATCGGGAAGTAGAATTAGCTAAAGCCATTGAAAAAGGATCCGATGAAGCCAGGGCTGACCTTATTAACGCCAACTTGAGATTAGTAGTATCGATAGCAAAAAAATATATTGGTCGTGGTTTGACTTTTTTGGATTTAGTTCAGGAAGGGAACCAGGGTTTGATGAGGGCAGTAGAAAAATTTGATTGGAAACGAGGTTTTAAATTTTCTACTTATGCCACTTGGTGGATTAGACAGGCAATTACCCGGGCGATTGCAGACCAGGCAAAAACAATCCGCATACCTGTACACATGGTGGAAACTATCAATAAAGTTTATAAAGCTACTAGAGCTTTAACTCAAAGATTGGGACGCGAACCATCGATTGAAGAGATTGCCGGAGAAGTAGGAATAACTATTGAAAAAGTAGAAGAGATTTACAGAATCTCACAAGATACGACATCCTTGGCCACCCCAGTTGGTGATGATGAAGATTCGTTTTTGGGAGATTTTATTGAGGACACAACTCAACCATCACCATACGAAGAAACTTCAAAAGAATTACTTCGAGAATCAATCGAGGAAGTTCTTGGAAGTCTTGATGAGAGAGAAGCAAAGGTTTTGTCACTTCGTTTTGGCTTAATGGGTGAAACTCCAAAAACCCTTGAGGAGGTCGGCAAAATATTTAATGTTACCCGAGAAAGAATTAGACAAATTGAAGCCAAGGCTTTGAGAAAATTACGACATCCAAGCCGCAGAAAGAAACTACAGGATTATTTGGAATAAGCTTAGAGTTTTTTACTGAAGTTACGAAGTATCTTTAAAACTTCATCGGGAGTGTTGGCAAAATAACAAATTCGTTGCTCCATTTTTTCTAAATTCATTTCTCGAGTAAGAGCATCAATAATTTTCCGCCACTTCTTACCAAAAAAGATAATGGGTTTTTGGCGTGGATAAGCAAACTTAGCCTCACTCCAAACATAAGACATCTCAGCAATAGTACCAGTACCACCGTAATAAACTATGTAAGCATTGGCCAATTTTATAAGTTTATTTAATCGGCCTTGATAGGATTTTAAGGTAAAGATACGATTGGCATTGGAGGCATTTTCTTCGGATAAACCCTCATAGTGTTTTGGCTCACGATTGAAATCGACCACCACCAGTTCAACCCGACCGTGAACAGATTTAGCCCCTAGGGTTGAGGCCAACATAATACCCGGTCCCCCACCATTAAGAATGGTACATTTATTTTTAGCCAATAATTGGGCAGTATCATAGGCATCAACAAAGACAGGATCACTCTTTTTAGTAGTAGCATTACCAAAAAATGCTACATGAAGAGGACGTTTGAGGTGTTTTTTAATCATGGTTTATTTTTAAAACTTTGTAAGAGCTCCAAATTAGTCTTTGTTTTGTAGCCAAGAGGTAAAAGTTCTGAAAGAAGTTTCATTTGGAAATTACCGTCTAAATCAGAAACATAAATTTCAATATCCTGGGAATTAATTTGGGAAAAGAGGCAAAGGTACTGAAGACAAGCACCACATGGATAAGCGGCTGTTCCATCGACTACCAAGAGGGCTTTGAATTCATATTTACCATGAATTACTGCATGGTCCATGGCCGATCTTTCGGCACAAAGCCCAAGTCCGGAAATGGCTGATTCGGTATTACAACCTCCAAATACTTGGCCGTCAGTAGTTAGAACAGCAGCACCAAAATTGTGAAGAGAACGGTGAGAAAAGGCATTTTTTCTAGCCTCTAATGCGGTAGTGAGTAATTGGTTTTTTTCGGTATCAGTAATCATTGATTAATGAGGTTAAAATAATTTTGGCCTGAATAAATAATATCAACTCCTAAACTTTTTATTTTTTCAAAATTTTCCAAGGAAACTCCCCCGTCAATGGCAACCTTTTTTCCGGTTTCTTTGGCTATTTTTATTTTTTCATAGATTTTGTTGTCGAGAGGTTGGGAAATAAATCCGGCCGGACGGGCCATCAATAAAATAAAATCACATTCTGTGGGAATATCCTTGACCGGAGTATCAATATTAAAAGCTAAACCGGCTTCAAGACCGGCATTTTTAACCTCATTAATAAATTCTTCACGATCAGACATCATCTCAACCTGTCCGTAAATTCTGGAAGCATCAATAAACAAACATTTTTTAATCCAATTAATAGGGTCTTTGACCATAAGATGAATATCCCAAAGAGTACTAATGCTCGATTCAAATTTGGAAAACAATTCAAGCTCGAGGGTTTTACCGGGGACAAAAATATTGTCAGTAACATCAATCTGTACCCATGGAGAATGGGCTTTTATTTGGGAAAAACGAAGTTCGGCCTGGGTTAAATCTTTTTCGAGAATAGTGGGAATTATTTCCATATATGGAGTGCCATTTC
>CAZKWZ010000049.1:0-2824 GCA_964556795.1 uncultured Gammaproteobacteria bacterium
AACAGTATCAATGGCAGTTCTGCAGTTAAGCTGCAGGATTTCACCACTGACTTATAATTCCGCCTGCGCACCCTTTAAACCCAATAAATCCGGATAACGCTCGGATCCTCCGTATTACCGCGGCTGCTGGCACGGAGTTAGCCGATCCTTATTCTTACGGTACCATCAGCCCCGCTCACGAGCGAGGGTTTTTTCCCGTACAAAAGAAGTTTACAACCCATAGGGCCGTCATCCTTCACGCGGCATGGCTGGTTCAGACTTGCGTCCATTGACCAATATTCCTTACTGCTGCCTCCCGTAGGAGTCTGGTCCGTGTCTCAGTACCAGTGTGGGGGATTTTCCTCTCAGAACCCCTAGACATCACAGCCTTGGTGAGCCGTTACCTCACCAACTAGCTAATGTCGCGCATGTCCATCTTAAACCGCCGGAACTTTAACTGCAAAAAGATGCCTCTCCGCAGTGTTATGGGGTATTAATCCCTCTTTCAAGGGGCTATTCCCCAGTTTAAGGTAGGTTACATACGTGTTACGCACCCGTGCGCCGGTCGCCGCCAGGTATTGCTACCCGCGCTGCCCCTCGACTTGCATGTATTAAGCCTGCCGCTAGCGTTCATCCTGAGCCAGGATCAAACTCTTCATTGTAAAATTTGATCTTAAATGTTCTCAAGATTTACTTTCCTTCTCAAAAAATTGACAAGAGATACTTACTCTTGCTTCTTACATTCTCCAATATTTTCAAAGAACTTTTTTCTTTCTTTTGCCCATTTTTATCAAATGGGGCTGCAAAATTACTTCCTTTTTTTTAATCTCCAAACTTTTTTTTACTTTTTTTTAAAAATAATTTTTTGGAGGCTGATCTTCACTCGCTTATCTGGTAATCCGGCAGTACAAAGAACTTTTATTTTTTTCCCCGTTTTAAATGGGAGTGCAAAGATAGTTTGTTTTTTATTATCTCCAAATAAAATTTGAATATTTTTTATTCTTTTTTACTTTGCAGGTTTAACAGTACTTTCAGAACCAAAATAATTTTCAATGCACAATGTTTAGTCCTGGAACCGGCACTTTTTGCCATCGATATTGCAGAGCATAGGGCATATTTTATCTTTTATATCTCTTCCGATTACCAAAAAAGGGTTAAAATACGGCACAAAATCAAGCTGCATTTTTAATGAAAATCTTTGCTTCTTTGCCTCCATGAGGATGGTTCCTGAAAAATTTCACCATAGAAATCTTTGCCTGGAAATACTATTTTGGATTTATTTACGTTTATTTGCAATACTGAATTACCTTTTTCTCATGAACCAGAAACTGAAATTAACCCTAATGCTGATGCTTTTCTTAGCTTGCTATTATAAAACCTATAGCCAGGCCGAGGTGGCAGAGGAAAAAAATTACGACAGTTTTAAACATTCTTTTTTTACGGGGGGCAACCTGGGAGTGCAGTTTGGAACGGTTACCATGGTTGATATTTCACCCCAGGGCGGGTATTATATTTTTGAGAACCTATCGGTGGGGCTGGGTTTGACATACCAATATATTAATGACCGCCGTTTTTCAGCAACCATGCATGTGATTGGCGGACGCGTCTTCACAAGACTTTACCTTCCCTTTTTTAATAGTATTTTTGCTCATGGGGAGTATGAGTACATGACCTATAATACTAATGTGTTTAGTCTGAACGGTCAAAAAGAATGGATCAATCTTTCGAATGTATTGGCAGGAGTAGGCTACCGACAAAGAATATACGGCCGGTCGGCCATCACCCTGATGGTGCTATGGAATTTTAATGAAACGCCTTATACATTATATAGTAACCCTGTTATTAGGGCGGGGGTGGATATCGGGTTTTGAACCTGTAGATAAAAAGCCACAGAATACTCACAACAATGTTTTATTTTTAATGTGTTCGTGAGGTCTCTTTGCTTAGTTCACAGATTACTATAGATATTATTCTTATACTGATTTTAGAGTTCGAAGTTGCAAACTTCGAACATCTGAGGCAGAGCCTGCCGTCGAACGAGAACAAGCTGAAAGCAATTCGCCATAAGCCTTTAATTCTATTATTTTCTTTTTCGTATTACTTTTAAACTTCTTTTAAAATGAAATACACCTATAATCAGTATTTCCTTTTTCGCAGGGTTCACATTGTAATAAATTCCGAATGGAAATTTCTTAATCACAAACCTTCTTACGTTTTTATAAATTATCCCACAACTTAGGGGGTTGTTTGAAATGAAAAGCACAGAATGGTCTAAGGTTTTATAAAAAGATACCCCTAACCCGATTTGTTGCATCTCATACCAAACGAAAGCATCGTTAATATCCTGCTCTGCGTCTGATAATAATGTAACACTATATTTCATCAGATCCCTTCAAATTTAGCCTGTATTTCGGACCAGGAAATAAATTGGGCTTCACCTGATTCGATTTTACGGAGCCGTTCCTGAAGTTTCTTTTTGTGTTCGGCCGAAAGAGTTTCAATGGCTTGCTCTTCAGCAATATCATCCCATAAAGTCTGAACTATTTTTATTTTATCTTTTACAGATAATTTATGAAGCTCGGTCATTTGAAGTTTGGTCATAGTCTTTTACTTTACTCTTACAAAGGTAGGAAAAATTTATTTTGTAGTGCTTTTCCAATAAAGTAATAGTCCCACCCTTTGGGGACAGGACTTTCTTTTAATTTGTTTTTGGAGGCGCAGCCTCATTTCATATTTCGACGGACTATAGGACTCCATTGGAAAGGCGGAGCCATTACGCCGAAATAAGAATATTTAGTCGACCCTCAAAAAAGCAATTTTAGCGAATTTGTATATAAAATGGCCG
>CAZKWZ010000050.1:0-2702 GCA_964556795.1 uncultured Gammaproteobacteria bacterium
AAAACATTATTCTCATTACCTATTTTAGCGCTGCGTCAACGCTACTTTGCATATCTGTAAAGCTGTATGCCCCCACAAAAGGAGTTGTGTTAATCAAAAAGTAAGGTGTTCCGTCAAAACCTAATTGTTTAGCAGTATTTTGATCCGAAACCAATCTATCAGCATATTTACCGCTATCAAGACAGGTTTTCATTGTTTTTGAATCAATTACTCCCTTTAAGAATTCAGCCATTGCTCCGGTCTGTGTCTTGTCATTTTTAATAGTCGTATTCATAAAGTCATACCCCTCAGCGCTCATTAACCTGTCATGAACATCCCAAAATTTACCGGATTCATGAGCACAATATAAAGCTTCAGTTGCTAGTTCTCCATTACCATGCCCAAAAGCATACATCCAAACAAAGGCTGCCTTTCCTGATTCAGCCAACTTTCTCATTTCCGGTTCTGGAGCCACATAAGTTCCCCCATCGCTCTTCAACAAAAAACGTTCACCAACCTTTTCGTTTAATGCTCCGTTTTTACCGGCTGCAATATGGCAATATGGACAACTTGGATCACTAAACTCTACCAAGAGTAATTTACTATCTTTATTTCCAAATACTATATTTTTGTCATTAAATAAGGCCTTAATTTGGTCAATACTAACAGGTGCTGATGTTGGTTGTACTGCCTGATTAGCTACGCCTGGAGTCGCTGTTCCATTACTATCCGTTCCAGAGTTTTTTGAAAATAAAGTTCCTCCAAAAAAAGCTACCACTACTAAAAGGATTACAATGATTGTTTCTTTACTCATACTACCAATGTAGTAGTATAATTTAATTCTGTCAATGATTAATTACAAATTATTACCGTAAAATAAAAATATGTTTCTTGCAATCCCGGCTTATGCTCAATGTCCGCTATGTGTTGTTACCGTTGGCGGGGGTATGCTTTTGGCTAAAAAACTTGGCGTCGACGATTTACTGGTTTCCATTTGGATTTCTGCTTTAAATACCGCCATTGCTTTTTGGTTAGCTCCAAAATTAAAGCTAAAATGGTTAAAAAATGGTCCATTTTTGTCAATTTTATTTTTGATATTTACCCTAACTTACTTCCAATTTACTGGCCAAACAGGTCACTTATCAAACAAGATCTTGGGTTTCGATAAAATATTTCTTGGTCAAAGTTTAGGTCTTTTTGTTATGTTTTTTGGAAACTGGCTATATGTTTTTACAAAAAAGAAAAATGGCGACAAAACCATCTTTCCTTATGCCAGGGTTGTCTTTCCCTTTGCCTCAGTTTTAGTCACCACCCTTATTTTTAAACTGGCATTTAAGCTATAATTTTTTAGTGTCTTATCACCATTTAAAACGACGTCACCATTCCAATTTACTTCTTCTTTTTGGTGGAATTATTGCCGCCATTATTCTCTCCCGTTTACCATTTTTTGATAGTTTAATCGAGATTACTGAAGAATTTGGTTATGTTGGGGCGGTTGTTTCAGGTTTTCTTTTTACCTCAACTTTTACTGCGGCTACTAGTGGTCTTTTATTAGTCAATTTTGCTAAAACTCTCGATCCCTTTTGGTTAATTGTCAGTGCTGCCGCTGGAGCCTTGACTAGCGATACCTTGGTTTTTCTCTTTGTAAAAGACAAAGTCTCTGCAGAAATAACCCCAATTTACGAACAATTTTTGACTAAAAACCATCTTCATAAAATTGCTCATACCAAATACTTTTCTTGGACACTGCCTGTTATTGGGGCTATTATTATGGCTACACCTCTGCCAGATGAGCTTGGCGTCAGCTTATTGGGTTTATCCGATATGTCTTTCTGGAAATTTTTTTTAGTCTCTCTTTTATCTCACACCGTTGCCATGTTTATCCTAGTTTCCACTGCCGCCTTTATAAGTTGATAAAATACACCTATGACTACCAACAATCTTGACCTTCAAAAGTTCATGGATAAAGTTAAAACCGCCGAAGCCGGGCACAAGCTCGACCTCAGTTCAGACGAGGATCTTTCTATTGCCATCATGAATTTGATTAGTATCGAAGAGCATTTATTTTTCACTGCCAACAAGACCGGAAAAACCAAATACTTTGATCTATTAAACGAAACCCGTGAGATGCGAAAGGAACTTCTCAAACTCATTGTCAAAGACCCAGAAGGGGAGGTGTGGTGTACCAGCAAGCACCTACTAGCCGCCTCTATGCGTCTTTTTGAAGTTGGTACCAAAGCTCAAACCAAAGGTGACAAAAAAGGTGCCCTCGATTTTTTCCAAAAGTCTTACAACCTCTATAACTTATTCTGGGGTATTAACCTCGGTCTGGTAGGCAACAAAGAACTAAAATTTACCGCCAAAGAATCAGTAAAACTTGGTAAAGACATCCCTCTTAACTATCCCAAAAAAGATTTTATGGGAAAAATCAGTGGTGTTATCGGCAAAATCCTAGATTGTTGTCGGGAATAGTTTTTCTTTTTGGATTAACCTAAATAGTTTCCAAGTCAACCAGATTGATATTATCCCAAATATTTGTCCTGATATGAGGGCTATTCTTGGACTTGTTTTATCAGCAATTATTCCCAAAACTACTGCTGCTATCGCAAAAAACATACTTCTACCAAATGAATTCAAAGAACCCATCGTTGCTCTCTGTTTATCACTAAATTCTTTTTGAAAAATAGAGTTTTCAGCTACCGTACTCGGACCATATAAAAGTG
>CAZKWZ010000051.1:0-2690 GCA_964556795.1 uncultured Gammaproteobacteria bacterium
TAGAAAGCTTTTGGATGGTTTGTTTGGACGGCGGTTCGAGTCCGCCCATCTCCACTGAAACCTTGTAATAGACTATAAAATATAGCCTTACAAGGTTATACATAGATTTTCCTCATAAATAACTTTGTCATTGTGGAAAATTTTTCTCGGGTCATTTCAGCCCTTGTCACATTGAAGTCATAAAGATCCTTGTTTTTCTTAATTTGTTCTCAAAGCCGCTTTTTATATTGGAGATATACCTAATCAGGGAAGTCCATCCTCACTCACTAAGTTCGCTCCGGCTGAAAATTTCCCTGATTAGGTATATCTCAATTAACTTATAAGCGGCATCAGAGAATATATTGCTGATTCATATTTTTCTGTAAAAACTTGTATAAAATCACTAAAAAACCAAGGTCTTGTACGGCTTTATGTCTTCAATTGCTCCTAAATCCTATCCAACAGTTGAAATTCCCTTGTGACATTGACGCAGTTTGAGGTATATGCTTGAATTTAAGGCACTATAAAAATGTGCTTTTTAAGATTCCCAAAACAAAGCGATTTGCACATTATTGCAATTGAGACACATACATCAAACTGCGTCAATGTGTGGGGGTTTTCGGGAAAAAGTGCGAGGACCGTTCAACGACCAAGGGGAAGATTTAAGATTCGGCGATTTGCCTCATAAGCCGCTGACAAATTAGTGGAAAAATACCGGATAAGGGCATTTCAGCCGGAGGGAACAGAGTGACTGAGGATGGACAGCCCTTATCCGGTATTTTTCCACAGTATAAAAGCGGCTATTGAGAACAAATTAAGAAAAAGAATAGTACCCGATGATTACGCTGTCTAGGAGCGACTAGTCTGCCAAATCAATAGACAAATATGATATCATCTACCCATAAAACCGATCCTGTAGAACCGGTAAATTTAATTCCTTCATAACTCGAGGTAAAGTATAAAACTAAATGGGTAGGATTATCACCATTTTTATCCCATCCTGTCTCTGTTAACGGAACCATCTTATTTCTGCTGTTTTTAACATATAGCTCATTAACCTGAGGGATTAAGCCCATTAAAGAAGGATTATAAAAAGGCTCCTTAGAAATATCACCATAAAGGATTGAAATTGTAGTATCATTAACCCATCTGTTTCCGGAATCATTGAAAAAGCACCTGACACCCCCAACCCTTTTCGCAAATACATTTCCCTTATTATCCTCCCATCGTTTTTGGAGTATCATACAAAACTCACCTTTGTCGGGACCATCAACAGGAGAAGAGCTGTAATAAACCCTGTTTCTTTTCTGTCCCGCTTTGTATTTATAGCTAAACTGCACCGCCTTTGGTCTTTTTGTAAAAAAAATACCATGGTTTAATTTTTTTATAGGGTCTTTTATACTTTCAACAGGTTCTATTACATCCCCTAAAAACAATGTCCCTGAGACAAGAACCTTTATCTTAACCCCGATAATATCGACACTTTTAATTGTACTCTCCATCCGGCAACAATACCCATTATTTTTTTTCTCAGGGGAAACAGTAGTTACACCCAGATCCACACCAATCTTAGCAAAAAAATTTGTAGTAGCCCAATCAGATTCAGGATCTCTTTTACCATTGTTTTCAGAAGTGGAACAATTTGTCGGATTCCCAATCTGATACAAATTTTTAGTCATTCCGCCGATAACTGAAGACTCTTTTACTTGTATAAAATACCAGGAATTAAGATCCGAGAACTTAATTTGAGAAGAATTGTTACGGTTATCACTTTTTGTCATCGATTGTGAAAAAAGAGTAACACCCCAAAAAGAGATAACTATCACTAAAAAGACAGCAAGAATATTATTTTTGGCATACATCCTGTTTAGCATTTGTCGTTCATGAACTTTAATGCTTTTTCGTTAAATTCACAATACCTGTCAATATTTGTAAGATGGCCACAATGAGGTATTACATGCATCTTAGTCATCGGATTTATTTGGCAAAAACGGATACAATCCTTAATAAACGCATAATCCTCACCTCCGTTGATCATCAAAACGGGCGACGTGAATGGTTTATTAAAGAGTTCATCTAACTTGCTTTTTACTTGGTCAATTACAACAATCCAAGAGATAAATTCACAGGGTGGTACATTTTTGGAAATTTTGAGGAACAATTTTCTCGATTGTGCGTGGTTCTTCTTTGGCATAATTATATATGCCATTATTTTATAAAGCAGATAATTATTGATGTATGGCGCAAGGAATTTTGCCAACTTTAATGAAGAATAGAAAAGGGCATTCAAGCGAAGGACACTGCCGGATGCCACAACAGAGATAAATTTTTCGGGATACATCTCCTGCATTTCACGTATTAGTGTTGCCCCAAAAGAGCACCCGATAAAATGAGCCCTTTCAATATTTAAGCTCTCCATCAGAGCAAAAACATCTTCGGCGATGAGTTTAAAGCTATATTTTCCACATTCAGGTTTTGCCATATGAATGGAAGCACCATGTCCTCTTAAATCGGGCAACAGTAAATTATAAAAAGGCTTGAATGCTTTAACCTGAAATGCAAATGTACGGATATCCCCGCCTATGCCATGCAAAAAAACCACCCATGGTTTTTCGGGCGATAAAACATAGCTTTTGTAGCTTAGAAGAGTCTCCATTGAGGTGGTCTAATCCTTTCGGACAGTTTTTTTAGTTTTCTTAATTTATTTTTCT
>CAZKWZ010000052.1:0-2163 GCA_964556795.1 uncultured Gammaproteobacteria bacterium
GGGAGTAAGAGGGGTCCAGGAGATGGTCTTGAAATACCCGGAAGCGGTGGTGCTGTTGGTAATTGTGATCAATATCTTTGTTGGAAGCTATGGGGGAATACGTTTGACTGAAATAAAAAGATTTAAAAACGCGATTAGAAAAAAATAATTAAAAACATGAAAAATTCTCGTTATCATTTTTTTGCTTCCTGTGAGTGTGGACAGGCCACGCTCAACGTTCACAAAAAAAGATAACCTCGAATTTTTCGATTTTATTAACATAAACATGCTGGGAATAAATTTAAAACAATATCGACAATTTTTGACTAAAAACGAGAGAAATAAGGTATATCTTCGTAAAAATAGTGCCGAAGGACGGGCAATAGCGGACAGCAAATATAAAACTAAAAGGAGACTGGATAAAGGTGGGGTAGGAGTACCAAAACTGTTGGCAAGATTTAAAAACGAGGAAGAAATGAATGCTTTTGAGTGGGGAAGGCTAGATAGTAATTTTGTGATTAAGCCAGTTTCCGGTTACGGTGGAGAGGGTATTTTAATTATCAGAAGAAGACTAAATAATGGTAGTTATTTGATGGTGAACGGAAAGACAATTTCACCGGAAGAAATGCATTTGCATTGTCAGGAAATATTGGCGGGTAAATACAATATGCACGGGACTGCGGATAATGTGATTATTGAAGAGAGAATTAAAATTCATCCAATGTTCTTGGCTCTAACTAGAACCGGAACTCCGGATATCGGAGTGGTGGTATTCAATCACGTACCGGTGATGGCATTTTTACGGATACCAACGGCAGAAAGTAATGGTAAGGCTAATTTACAGCAAGGGGCTTATGGTTTAGGAATTGATCTGGCTACCGGGATTACTACCTTTGGGGTAGTGGGAAAAAGTCAGGAAATAAGTAAAATCTATGATTTTGGTAAAAAAAGAATGGTAAAAGTGAATGGAATAAAAATTCCTTTGTGGAAAGAAATTTTGGAGACAGCGGTAAAATGCCAGAAAGCGATTCCGGGATTGGGCTTTATGAGAGTGGATATAGTGCTCGATAAAGAAAAGGGACCGGTGGTGTTGGAGGTAAATGCTAGGCCGGGATTGTCAATACAAATTTGTAATAAAGCCGGTCTTAAGGGGAGAATTGAAAAGATTGAGGATATAAATGTGAGGAGTGATGAGCACGCAATTTCATTGGCCAAATATTTATTTGGAGAGAAGTTTTCAGATAAAGTAGCAGAAAAAGAGAAGACGAAAACGATACAACCTTTAGAAATTATAAAGATGAAAATTCCCAAGGGTTTCAAACCGGACTTACAAAAAAGCCCGATTTTAAAATTGGGGAAGCATCGAGTAGTGGAGGTAAGGGCCAAGGTGGATACGGGAGCATTTAGAAGTTCAATTGATAGAAGTTTGGCGGAAAAATTGGGTTTATTGTCGGGTGAAAAAGTTTTATATTTTAGACATTATAAATCTAGTTTAGGGAAACATAAGGATAGACCGGTAATTGGGATAACTTTTTGGCTGCAAGGGAAAAAGGTGATGACGGCGGTAAATGTGGCGGACAGAAATAAACTCCGAACAAAATTTTTATTGGGGAGAAAAGATTTAGAAGGGTTTTTGATTAGCGCAAAAAAAACATGAAAATACCAATGCTTATAACCAAATTTTTGCAGTGCTCGCTACCTTCGGGCTCCCGCTACGCGGATTGCGTTCGATGCGCGCTGAAAAATTGGTTATGTCGCATTTTTAATAGTTTAAATATTTTTTTATGGCTAAAATAGCGTTATTTTTTGGAGGGAAAATCAGTAAACATTTGGTGTTGGTGCGGAATGCAGCCAGGAAAATGGGTGAGCAGCTGGATTTGGTGTCCTACAACAATGTTTGTTTTGAAACGGAAACCGGAAAAATATCACTTAGAGGAAAAGATGTAAACGACTACGATGTTTTATTTTTTAGAACTACGGGAAAGCATTGGGAAGAGGTAGACCTTATTATTAATAGTATAAAGAGAGAGGGTGTGGCTGTGGTGGATCCTTTGGTGCGATTTGGAAAACCAAGCTACGCCTGTAAAGCCTGGCAAATGTTGAAATTAAAAGAGGCCGGAGTGGATGTACCAAAAAGTGTTTATGGGTCTTTGTGGTATTTGTATGAGGTAATGGCCAGAAATG
>CAZKWZ010000053.1:0-2074 GCA_964556795.1 uncultured Gammaproteobacteria bacterium
CGGCTTGATTTAGTTTAATTAAAATGGCTGTGGCTGCCTTTTTATCAATCGCTTCCTGCCACAACTTGGTGTTGGTCACTGTCAGATCGTCAGCAATCAATGGGAACCTGCCACCAATCTTTTCTACCAGTTTTGGCCAATTTTCCCAGTCAAATTCTGAGAGCATATCTTCCCAGGAAACAAAGGGATATTTTTCTGCCCATTTCATTAGGTATTCAATAAACTCTTCAGAAGTTAATGCCTTATTTTCAATTTTCAAAATATATTTTCCATTATTTTCTTCCTGAAATTCGGAAGCGGCAGCATCAATAGAGATCCCAGCATCGACCCCGGGGATATAACCGGCATTTTTAATTGCTTCTACCATATATTCCATTGGTTTTTCGTTGGTTTCAATTCCGTTTGGAGCAAAAGCTCCTTCATTACCTACGTTGGTGGATTTACCTTCTCGTTTTAAAATCTTTTTTAATTCTTCATAAATTTCCATTTCCATTCTGACATTTTCGGCTGCACTTCTATTTCCCATAGCCGATACTAAAAATTCCTGTAAATCGGTACTATCTGCCGCATGCTTTCCGCCTTCAATCATTACTATCATTGGTTTTGGTAATTTTCCTGTCTCCGGTAGTTCAAAAGTTTTTTGTAAATATTTATAGAGTGGCATTTTTGCTTCATTTGCCGCCGCTCTGGCTACTGCCATACTGACCCCCAAAATTGCATTTCCGCCCAAAACTGCCTTGTTTATTGTTCCGTCCAAGTCTAGCATTTTTTGATCAATCTCTCGCTGATTCATGGCTTCCATTCCCACTAACCCTGGTGCAATTTTATCGGTAATATTGGCTTTAGCTATTAGCATTCCCTTGCCGCCATATCTTTTTTTATCGCCATCCAAAAGTACTGTGGCCTCCTTTGATCCGGCGCTGGCTCCATAGCTCACCGAAGCCTCGCCCATTACTCCTGATTCTAAAACCACACTTACTTCTAGTGTTGGAGCTCCACCACTAGCTAAAATTTCTCGGGCTTGGATTGAGGTTATTTTTGACATATTAAGCTCATTATACCTTTTAATAATTTTTTGTAACGCACTTTATTTAACATTGTTAGATAATCTTCAAGCCTCATTTTTCTTTTTAAAAATAAATCCGTGTATCCATTTATGCCTTTTATTTTTACTCCCTTATAGATTGGCCAGGGGACTTCGGCAAAATCATTAATACTCCAAATATTTTGATAATTTTTTCTTAAAAAATTTATCATTTTTCTGTCCTTATATTCCCTGGGAGTGTATTCCAAAAACATAGTTGGATGCCATCTTTCTATGGTCTTTTTTAACCCCTCAATCACCTGCGGCTCCCACCCCTGAGTATCAATTTTAATCAAACTAATGTATTGTTCATTAGCCAGCAAATTATCCAGAGTATCGGTAAAAACAATATCACCATTTTTATCATTAATTCGGCTGTTTCCAAAATTATTTTTATCTCTAATCAAAAATTTTTTCTCCGTTTTATTACTTGCACCCATGTTTAACAGCACCACGTTTTTCAATCCATTTTTTTCGACATTTTTTTTCAAAATTTCAAAACATTTTTTATCTGGTTCAATCGCAATGACTTTCTTAACTCTTCTTGCCATCAGCAGGGTGTAGTAGCCAATATTCGCTCCCACGTCTACACAAATACTATTTTTATTTAATTGCTTTTCCAATAGGGCTGTTTCAAATTTTTCAAATTTCCCCAGGGCTATCCTTTGTCCGATTACCCGGTCCGTATTCAAATACCACAAATCCAAATTTTCCAGTTTCGTTTTTAATAATTCGGTCATGATTTTTTATTATCTCACCCCTTGACCTAATGACTTCGACGGATATAATATTAGCAGTCAACACAAAACTCTGCTATTAATTATTTATTTTTCTTTTATATGTCCAAATCATCTATTCAACCTGTTGCTGGCTACCTCTTAGTCGAGCCTTTAAAACAAGAAAAAACCACCGCCTCTGGCATTCTTTTACCTGAAACCCATGAGGAAAAACCTCAATCCGGTCGGGTTCTGGCCACCGGTGCCTCCATCT
>CAZKWZ010000054.1:0-2060 GCA_964556795.1 uncultured Gammaproteobacteria bacterium
TTCGTGCTTCCTTTGTGGTAAAAAAAAGAAGAATTCACCGCGAAGAACGCAAAGAAAAAGATACGCGAAGTTCGACAAGTCAGCTTTGCGCACTTTGCAAAATCTTTGCGCCATATTGCGGTTAAAAAAAACTCTGCCCTTCTAATAGGTGGAAGCGCGACTTACCCCCGCGCTGATCATTTGGATCGCACCCCCATGGTGATAATCCGAAAATCTAAACCCAAAAAGTTTTACAGCTCTCTCATCGGGGAATAAAAAATTTAATTTAGAATTGTTATAAATAGCAAAAAAATTCTTAACTTTGTTAGAAATTATTCTAAATAAAAATCAAAAACCTACACAAATGAAAATAAAATTTCTACTCTTCATGGCTATAGTGCTTGGATTTCAAATGGTTCAGGCCGCCAAACATGTAATTACCCAAAGCGGTTTTACCTTTACCCCCAATCTGATCACTGTCAATATAGGTGATACCATTCGCTGGGTATGGAGCGACGGGGTTCATACCACCACCAATAAAAACATACCTGCAGGAGCAGCCTCGTGGGACAGTCCGCTTACGGCTTCCAATCCTTCATTCGAATATGTGGTTACGCTGCCCGGCGAATACGAGTATATGTGTTCCATTCACGAAAGTATGGGCATGACCGGTAAATTCCAAACCCCGGGTTCAACGGGTATTGAGGCAAACAGCCTGAATATTCCCGAAGGCCTGTGGTGTTATACAGACAGTAAGGTAATTCGTCTATTTTCGCAAAGCCCCGCTTCCTTTTCAGGTACGATCAGTATCTACGATGTGGCAGGTAAAAATGTGTACGAAACCTCTGCCGCTTTTTCGGGGGGCAACAGCCAGTTGACTATATCCGATGCGGCATTGCCAAAAGGACTATACATACTGCGATTGCTCACCGATCAAAAGAAAACCCTTTCGGTTAAATTTTATGTTCAATAGGTATCCATTGTTGTATTTTGGTGATCTGGTGCCTTGTGCCCCTGGCAGCCCTTCGGGAGTGGCCAAAATAAATGTATTTACTTTTGGGTTAATTATATACAGTCACCGCGTTACAAAACCCTTCTGACCATTATTTTAAAAAAACAAACCTAATGAAACATCTCAAATTATTAAGTCTGGCAGTGCTATTGACAGCCGCAGGCCTTACATCGTGCAAAAAAGACGACAGCAGTCCCTCAGATATTCTGCAGAATGGTGATTGGAAAGTAACACTTTACAACGACAGCGGAACCGACGAAACCTATTATTTTACTGATTACAGTTTTCATTTCAATTCGGGTGGAAGTGTGTCGGCAGTGCGGTCGTCGCAAACGGTCACGGGCAGTTGGACTGAAGGTAGCGACGATAGTCAGGAGAAGTTGGTATTGAATTTCGGCGCCATCTCACCCTTCGACAAACTGAACGACGACTGGCATATTATTGAAAAAACCACCACTAAAATGCGTCTGGAGGACGTTAGCGGCGGAAATGGAGGCACCGATCTGCTGACCTTCCAAAAGATTTAGTTTTATGTCGCCTATGTCTCGCCGGCATGGAAAAGGTTAGTCGTAGGATGAGTATATTTCACTAAGAAGTCAACCCAAAAGATAAAAAATTACTATACAAAGAGTCACACAGAGCCGCTTTTCCTGAAAAATTCTTTATTAATTGAGGATTCCTGAGAGAAGCGTGTCGAAGTGGGACTGAAGAAAAAGATCCTTCCGGTCGTCTTCGACACGTTATTCTTATGGGTTTTCAAAATTTAAGATTTAACATGAAAAACGGCTCTGACTGACCGGAATAAAATTCTTTACCAACTTTTCTTTGCCTCGTTCCTAAAGGATGGAAAAGCCGGTAAAGAATTTTTATTGACAGGAGTAATTAGTTTGTCAAATCTCCCTTTAGGGATGGGGCAAAATTTGACGAACGAATTACGGTTCTGAAAGGTAAGAAAATTCCAAAAGAAGACAAAAAAGAAGAATTAACCGCGAAGAACGCAAAGAAAAAAATACTCGAAGTTCGCTAAGAAACTCCTCTATGTGCCCTTATGCATTCTTTTTCCTCTATG
>CAZKWZ010000055.1:0-1858 GCA_964556795.1 uncultured Gammaproteobacteria bacterium
GCAAGAAAAACACCAAGGGAAATGGAATATATTTTTAACATAGTTAATTATAACTGTTTAACAGTTCAGAACAAATTTTTTTGAAGATATTTCATCAGACAAAGATTCATAACTACCACTAATCCATGTGACTCGGCGAGGGTTTTGGCCTCATGAGAAATAATCCCCTCCTGCATCCAAATCAGAGGTTTTCGACCGGAACGGATAACATCATTTACAACAGATGGAACATCAATAGGTTTTCTGAAAATATCAACAATGTCGATTTTTATATCCCGAGGTATGGACTCAATTGATGGATAAGTTTTTTGTTCTAATACTTTACTAATTGTGGGATTCACCGGTACTATCTTATAGTTGTTTTCAAGTAATAATTTGGCAACCTGATAACTGGGTTTATCCGGATTGTCCGACAGACCAACGACGGCAATAGTCTGTGGTGGGAAAAGATCTAAACTCATTCTTTGACTAAAAAATAACAATCGTTAAGATTATCAATTTGGGTTAGAGTGGGTACCTGGCTACGATGGGTTAAAAGCAGACTACCGGAATTTAATTTCTCATCTTGATCGAGATGAGGGAGGGGTTGGGTAAAATAAATAGCTTCATAAAATTTACCGGTAGCTCCGGCACCATCAAGATAATTTTGAGAAATAACCGGTTTTAAATTTAGTCGTATGGACTCGTTTTTTAATCTGTCAAAACAGGAATAATAATCGAGACGACCAAAGAGGGCTTCGGTTCTTTTGGCATAATCGAAATGATAATAATTGAAAAAATCAACAAAGTTAAAAACAATCAGGGCTAATAAAATTAACACCAACAACTTGGCGAAGCGAAATGAAGCCCGCCACAAATAGTCCAAACCAACAATGGTAATAATGATAAAGGCCGGAACCAAACACATGGTTCGACTGGCCCGATGAACTGAATCAACAAAACCCATCAGGGCGGGGACGGTAAAAAAGGCTAAAAGTAAAAACTGATAGTTAAATTTCTTTTTTAGAGAAGCATAAAGACCGGTGAGAAAAAACGGCAGAGTAAAGAGTAAAAACATGCCATGATGACCAGTTGAGTGAAAAGGAGTAGAGTCACCGGTTATAAATAAAAACCCGGGATCATAGGTAGAAATATAGGGATAAAAAAAGTCATAATAGGACATGGTGTGGGGGCGTTGACCGTTAAAAACTGCCCCGGGGTAGTGAAGCTGGAGATAAGGAATTATGAGAAAAAATGGGGCGATATAGAGAGACCATTTGAAAGCGGATTTAAAATCGGAAATTTTAAAAAGGTAAAAAACTGAGAGAAGACACCAAATGGGGACAACGGCCCGCATCCCTTTGTAGGTATAAAAGGAAATACCAAGAGAGAGGGCGGAAAGAAGTAGATATCGATTTTTTTTATTTTTGGAATATAGGAAAAGTCCTAAAAGCCAAAGAACGGTAAAAGGAACCGTCATATTGTTATCAAGGCCATAATGAGACTGGATGAAAACAATAGGAACAGTCAAAAAAGTAAAGGTTGCGAGTAAAGACAAAGGAATATTTTGAAAAAGTAAATAAGCCAAAATATAAATTAAGATAGCCGTAATTAAGGTTAAAACTACACTACTAAAACGGAGGTTATAAGGGGTGGCCCCAAAAAGTTTAAAAAAAGCGGATTGGTAATACTGAGTAACAGGCTGACGCCAATCGTGGCCGTCAAGAGACATGACAAAAAATGGTAAAAAACGACCATTTTCATCGTGGAGAGTCCGAGATATTAGAGTAGCATTGTAGGCAAAGGCGGCCTCGTCACTACTAAAACCCATAGGTACCTGTAAAAGACGAAAAGAAAGAATGGGGACAAAAATGGCAAT
>CAZKWZ010000056.1:0-1811 GCA_964556795.1 uncultured Gammaproteobacteria bacterium
CACAGATGTTTCAAGTAAGGGAACCGTCTGAGAGTTATTTATCGTCTCACCAGCACTCTCTATGACTGTCGTTTCCCCAGCAGTAGCCGTTGTGCCAAGAACTAGATCAGTAAAGTCAGATAAAAAGCTAGCATTTGCCGAAGATGGAAAGCTAGCTAGGATGAAAGTTATTGTCAAAAATGAAGAAACCCTTGTGATAAAAGGCTTATAAAATAAAGATATTTTGACTCTTTTACCAATACTTTGATTATATTGGTCTGAAGAATCGTCTGTAGTTTGGTTTAAGTGCATAATTGGTTTGGCATCTCGGGAAGCTTCTCATAAAAGCTGATCTTCTGTCCAGTAAACATAGGGGTAAAAGTCAACAATAGCCCTACTCATATAAGGGTAGCCCATATGGAGGGGATAGTCAACCGAGTAATCCACACTCTGTGTATAGCCACACTCCATATAAAAGTCAAGAATAGGGGTTGACTTTTATACATGAAAGTGCTATAATATAAGAAAGTGTGTGCAGGCAAACTAGTATCTAAAGAGTTGGTCCTACGGGAGCCAACCGGATAGCTCAGTCCCAGAATACACAAGTTCGTTTAAATTTTATTCTTATGAAAAAGTTTTTTGCTTTTTTTGTTTTTGTGGTTGGATTGATTTTCGCCACGAGTTGTAACCAAAACCGTATCCAGCCGGATGTAAAAATTTCGGTTTCTTTGGATACCACTGTGTACCAAAAGGTGCCGGTGACTAGCCCATTGTACTCCTGCGAAACCGGAAAACGCAGGCCGTATGACAAATTACTGGCCGTGGATAGCATTCCAGTAAACCTGTCTCTTAAAAAGGATACGGTTATCTCTGGCAAAAACCTGACACCAGTCCCTCCGGCAAGGCATACAAAGAAAAGTGGAGCTGAATTTAACCTTGATTGGCTGTGGCCGATACTTGGATTTCTGTTAGGGGCACTGCTTATCATTCTGGCACTGGCATTGCTTTGTTATGTGTTGTTCTGGCTGTTTCGACTGTTTGCAAATCAGACTCGCGGTAATAACCCGCCAGTCGGACCAGGAATACACCCAGTAGCACCAGCCCCACAAATCCCTGGAAATAGTGAACAGAACCAACAACCACCCACCCCTAACCAGCCAAACCAAAATCAAGCAAGAGGTGACATTTTTAATCATCAGTTGTCAATAGCTGAAATGTTGGTTGGGAGACAACGGATTCACCGAATTACCCAACGCGCTGATGGGGCCGCTGACGGAAGTTGGCAGTCAGAGATCATTATTGAAACAAAAAACGATCCTCCAGCTGCCTAGCCGAAAGAATAAAGATTTAACCGATTAATTTCGGATTCTACAGGCAGTCGCTTTGCGACTGCCTGTTTTTTTAGTTGTGTTATATAATTCTATACATTGACTTTTTTATTTAAAAGTAGTATAATAAAGAGAGAGTTAAATAAAACTTTGATTTCGTGTCTCCAAAGCATATAATTAAAACATTATTATAAAACTAACGCAAAAATAAATATGGACAAACTCAATTTAAATACTTTTGTAGATCGTTTAGTGGAAGAAAAAAAATTCCCAAGCAACTTAGATAGTGAAGTCATGAAACAAATAAAGTCTGATCTTTTGGAAAAAGTCGAAGATCGTTTAAATGCTTTAATGATAAACAACTTACCTCCCGAAAAATTAGACGAATTTAATAACTTATTAGACAAAGATGTGTCTGATGAGGAAATACAAAAGTTTTTCAGTGACAATATCCCTGATTTGGGCCAGTTGATAGCAAGTGAACTCATTGTTTTTAAACAAACA
>CAZKWZ010000057.1:0-1809 GCA_964556795.1 uncultured Gammaproteobacteria bacterium
CTGAACTGAATTTTTTGTAGGGACTACTCCAGGAGTCATAATATTCCTGTTCTACAATTGATAATTCATTTTCAATGTTGTCAAAACTTACTGTGGAATTAAACATTACCTCTTTTATTAACTCCAGGCTTTCTTCCAGGTAAATATCAGGAAAATCAAACCAAAATTCCATCCATTCACCACTAGTACCGGCATTATTACTGATACCGTATTTTTCCTTATATTCAGATATTTCTTTAAATGATTTAAATCTTTTTGTCCCGTTCAAAACTAAATGTTCTAACAAATGAAAATACCCCGACTCATTCTTGTTTTCATAATATGCCCCGGCCTTTATCGTAATCGATATCGAAACCATCCTAACAGCGCCAACTTTATATATTGCTACTTTACTACCGTTAATATCAAACTTATCTATCTTCATTTATTTTTTTATTTGTTCCTCTTGCCATTTTTTAATTTTTTTCGGATCACCAGACAATAAAATTTCCGGAACCTTTTTACCTTCGTAATCCACTGGTCTTGTATATTGGGGAAATTCAATTTTTCTGTCTTCTCCGGAAAAACTCTCCACTTTGCTTGATTCATCCTTTCCCAAAACCCCGGTCTTCAATCTGGATATAGCATCAATCATGACCATAGCCGGAATTTCACCACCGGTTAAAACATAATCACCAATAGAAATTTCTTCATCAACCAATGAGGATATTCGTTCATCAAAACCCTCATAATGACCACAAATGATAATAATATTTTCTTTCTTGGACAATCTTTCCGCATCTTTTTGTTCAAATCTTTTTCCCCGGGCTGAGGTCAGAATAATATGTGAATTATCTTTATTAATTTCTTTTAATGCTTTATCGATAACATCAACTCTAATTAACATTCCTATATCACCTCCGTATGGCCGATCATCAACTGCTCCATAGCTATTCCAAGCCCATTGACGCATTTGGTGATAATTAATTTCCAACAAGGCTTTTTCTCGGGCTCTTTTGATAATACTTGTGTAAAACACACCCTCAAACATTTCGGGAAATAAGGTAATAACATCAAATTTCATAACATATTTTAACATTATGCTAAGATATTTCTATGTCAACCCTAAAAAAGTCCCGCGAAGTTGCTGTGATTGTCATTCCTACTTACAACGAAGCCGAAAACATCGGCAAAATGATCGAATATTTAAATACCAAAACCTTTCCCTCCCTTCCCAAAAAATGGGACATGAAGATTCTGGTTGTTGATGGAAATTCCCCTGATGGTACCGGAAAAGTAGTAACCAATAAATCATACAAATACTCCAACACCTTTCTGTTAACTGAAACCAGCAAGGATGGTATTGGTGCCGCCTATCTTAAGGGTTTTAAATACGCTATGGATAGACTAAATGCCGATTTTGTTTTTGAATTTGATGGTGATTTCCAACATCCCCCTGAGACAATTCCTATCATGTTAGCCGCTATGGACGAAGGTTATGACTATGTTATCGGTTCTCGAAAGATAAAAGGTGGTAGCAATCCCAAAGGTTGGGGTTTTAAAAGAGTCTTTTTCTCTGAAGTTGGTGGGTTTACTGCCCGTTTTATTATGTTTTTTCCTTTCAAAAACTTCTTTAAGGTTACTGATCCGACTACCGGCTTAAAAGTAACCAGAGTCAAGGGTTTTGTTGATCACATGAATATGGACTACAAAACTCACCTTTTAACTAAAAGTTTTGGTTACAAATTACAGTTGCTATTTGAAACTCTAAAAATGGGTGCCAAATTCAAAGAAGTCCCCTTGGAGTTTCATGTTCGTAATGCCGGCGAA
>CAZKWZ010000058.1:0-1574 GCA_964556795.1 uncultured Gammaproteobacteria bacterium
TGTTTTTTTGATGCTTCAAACCATTCTCGTTGTTTTCCAGATGAGGCTACTATTGCCCCAAATTCATATTATTCTCATTCTTTTTCCAGTGGTTTTTTAAACAATAAAGGTGACACAGTCACTTTTCAAAATATCTCAATTACATATTCTGAATCACCTAAAAATTTTTCCTATTCCCGTCAGGAAAATGATACTTGGTGTTTTGCTGACCCTAGTCAAAATTTACCTAACTTACCATGTTCTAATATTATTGACTATGACTCAACCCCAGAAAATAAATACCCCTCACCCTTACTCAGTCTCCAATTTATTCCTGATTCAGTTACCGCCGGTGATGATTTTAATTTGGTTTTTAATTTAAAATCCAACGAACAATTTTCCCTTCGCATTATTTCTCCTTTTGGCAGTAGTTATTTTCCTTTTAATAATTTTCATGACGGTTATTCTTGGTTAACCATGCCATTATCAGTTCCCAAAAAGACACCCGAGGGGGTTTATCCTCTATCATTCCATTTAAAGAAGGCTGGCAGTAGCCATCTTTATGACTATCAATTAGGCAATCTGGATATTAAGTCTGCTCCGATTGTATCCAAAAGATCCAAGGTTCTCGGTGTTTCTACCCTTACTTGTCCTCGGTGTCAGGATAATTCTGCTACTGTTAATTACTTACCGGCTTCCACTTTAAAACAAGTTCCACCTGATTATAATTTTTTCTCCTGGCCATTCCTCTTTGTGGGTAGTATCCTTTTTTTATCACCAATTCTATTTCCAAAACTTTACTCCGCCTGATTCCTTCTGTTGTTTGGATGGGGATAATCTTTTATTTTTCCACCCAGCAGACCGCCGGCATAATTTCTGAAACGATTCCTCATTTTATTTTTTTTAAAACCTTACATATATTGGAATATGCGGCCTTGGCAATTCTTCTTTTTTTTGCTCTATTAAAGAACAAACAAACAATTATTTTCGCCTATCTTTATGCATTAAGTGATGAAATTCATCAGACATTTATTCCCGGTCGCAGTGGTCGATTGAGGGATACTATCTTTGACCTATTTGGAATAATTATTGGTATATTTATTCTTAAACAATTGCGAAAAAACAAATTTATTAATACATTCTTCGCATAAATAGTAACGATATTTACATATCTTGACTTCAGTTTATTTTCATATTATGATTCACCTAGTGAATACTAGTTATACTCTATATTCGCTATTTGCCCCCATTAGCCGACGTTTACGCCTAAAGAGATTTTCCCAGAATTTTTGCGCCATTACTTGTAACATCTCACTTTTATTAAATAGTTTTTTACCCTATTTTGCGGCTATTCCTGTTTATGCTGAAGATATCACCCCTACCCCGGTCGTCGAATCAACTCCGGCTCCGGAAAACACTCCAAGTCCTGAGATTACCATCGCACCCGAGCCAACCGTAGCTCCCACTGGAATTCCCTCAGAACCTACTATCGCTCCAACTGCAATTCCTACCGTGGAACCAATTCTTACACCTACCGAGATACCTATTATTACTCCAGAGCTGACTATTGCTCCCACTGTTACCGAGGAACCAAC
>CAZKWZ010000059.1:0-1557 GCA_964556795.1 uncultured Gammaproteobacteria bacterium
TTTGGTGCTTTTGACACCTCCTCAGAGGATTTTGGTTTTTTCAAAGTCACTAAACTTCTCGACCACGAATATTTCACCTACCGAAAATAATTCATTTTTCTCTCAATACTGCAATTCCAATCACTCCCGCGAATGCCAGGGCTATTCCTAGATATTTTATTTTAGAAATTTTTTCATTCAACAACAGTCTAGATAAAAGAACGGTAATTATTCCGTTGCATCCAGTAATTGGTGAGACTATTGATGCTGGTGCGTAGGAAAAGCTTAACCATAAAAATCCTGTACCAATAATGTTAAACAAACCACCCAACATGGCAAATTTATAATCACCAAACTTTCTTAAAACTCCTTTTATTGATTTAAATAGTGACTCCTTTTCGATTTTTAAATAAGCTAAAGCAACCGGTATTTGTATAAACCCCAACATAAACAAAAAACTAAAATCACCCGATCTGTTGATATATCCTTTGGAAATTGTATCCGAAAGTCCAATACAAATTGCCGCTATAAATGGCCAAAGTACTGCTTTGTTTAACTTAAGTTCTGATTTGTTAATTTTATTAGGAAGACTGGCAACAATACTTCCAATAATTGCTAAAATCACAAATATAATTATTCCCGTCGGCAACAGTTCTTTGTTTAATATTCTTGAAAAAATAACAGTATAAACCGGATATGTTGTGATAATGGTTGCGGTTACAGCCAATTCACCATGGGATAGGGCATAAAAAACCATTGCCTCTGACAATATTGCCGAGATTAAGGCAAATAGTAATGCTTGTCCTAAATCAGCTCCCCTAGAAATTCCCATAAAAACCGCCAAGGGCACCCAAATTAACAACCCAAAAATAGAATCAAATAAAAATGCGACAGACGGTGAAAGTTCTTTGTAACTCTTCCTGAGAGATGTCGTTGAAAAACCAATAAAATACTGCGCTAAGAAGTGCAAAAATAACACCAATCATGTCTGTAGTATATATGAATCCGATTTTGCTATCATAAGCCAATGTTGAATGAAATGAAATCCGCCTCTGGCGGAAAGATTGCTCTTGTTCAGGATTATCTCAAAGAATATGGTGGTGCCGAGGCGGTTTTCGAAACTCTTTCCGATATTTTCCCAGATGCTGATATTTACACCACTCTTTATTGTCCTCGTTTTTTTGGTCCTCACCGTGCCCGTCTTGAAAAAAAATGGGGGAGTCGAATCCACCAGTCTTTTTTTAAATACATTCCTTTTGCCTTTAAAATTATCTCTCCGCTCCGCCTTTTATCACCCGCAGCCTTTAGATCTTTTGATTTTTCCAAATATGACCTAATTATTACCTCTGCCACCGGTGCCTATTTTCCCAATTCATTGAATAAAAAATCAGCCCGACTCATCTGTTATTGCCACACTCCGCCCCGCTATCTTTATGGTCTTCCCACCGCCCGCAACCTAAAAAAGTACCCAATTTTAAATTTTTTTGCCGAGCTGGCCAATCATTTTCTCCGTCTCTCTGATTTTACCTATTCCCAAAATGTGGATCTATTTATTGCCAATTCTGCCACCACCGCCGC
>CAZKWZ010000060.1:0-1549 GCA_964556795.1 uncultured Gammaproteobacteria bacterium
TTGATATGGTTTTGAGCATTAAATAACAGTTGACAGACACTAAGGGTAGTATATATGATTGGACACAGACGCTATCAATAGTGTTAATAAAAATAGCGCAAAAATACATGCTTTGTCCATATTGTGGTTTTGATGAATCAAATGTTTTAGAGTCTAGGGATGCTCTTGAGGGAAAGGCAACCCGAAGGCGCCGGGAATGTGTCAAATGCGGAAAGAGATTTACTACTTACGAGAGAGTGGAGAATATTGAACTAAAGGTAGTGAAAAAAGACGGTCGAATTGAAGACTATAGCCGGGAAAAATTAGATAAATGTTTTGAAAAAGCTTGTTGGAAGGTGGGGGCAGAAGAGAGATCAAAATTAATTGATGAGATTGAGATGAAATTATTAAACTGGGAAAGTGTGGAAATTCCATCTAAAGAAATCGGTAAGATGGTGATGAACAAATTGAAGGATATCGATCCGGTGGCCTATATCCGTTTCGCAACTATTTATCGAGATATAAAAGATGTCAATGAATTTAATCAATTAGTTGAAGAATTTTCGACTAAACAAAAAAATATTAAAAATTATAAAAAATAACAAATGGACGAGATTAACCAAAGGGTTAAAAATATTAAAGATGAATTAAGAGAGCCGGAGGTGTCGGAAAATGCAAAATATATCGCCGAGACAAGATATGCTTTAAAAAACGAGGAAGGAAAAAGTACAGAAAAGGTAAAAGACATTTTTTTTCGAGTGGCAGAAAATATTGCGAAGGGTGATTTAGTTTTTGGAAAAAGCTTAGTTAAGGTTGAGGAACAAAGTAAAATTTTTTATGAACTTTTAGCACAACAAAAATTTTTCCCTAATACACCATGCTTGGTAAATGCCGGAAAAGCGAGACAACAATTATCGGCTTGTTTTGTGTTGCCTATTGATGATTCAATGGATTCAATTTTGGAGACGATGTCCAACATGGCTAAAATCCACAAAAGTGGTGGGGGAACTGGTTTTTCATTTTCTCGACTTCGGCCAAGTGGTGATTACATAAAGAGCAGTGGGGGAACAACAGTAGGCCCGGTGTCTTTTATGCAGGCTTATAACGATGTCACTTCACAAATAAAACAGGGTGGGGTACGTCGAGGAGCGAACATGGGAATGTTGTCAGTAGAGCATCCTGATGTACTGCGTTTTGCCGTGGTGAAGTTGGATGAATATTGTTTGACAAATTTTAATATTTCTTTGGCGGTTACTAATGCTTTTATGGAGCGTCTAGAGACTGATAAAACTTTTGTAAAAGATGACACTATACCCGAGGAAATAGTGGAAAAAATTAGACTCGCTGAAGGAAACAGAGATGTTGATGCCAGACTTCGGGAAATTGAGGAGCAAATTGTGAAATTGTATGATTGGGCAAGGGCAACCAATGAGGGTGAGGGCTATGAATTAATTAACCCCAGAAATGGTCAGGTGATGATGAAATTAAATGCTTATAAAGTGTTTAATTTGGTGACTAGATTGGCTTGGCAATATGGTGATCCGGGTTTGGTATTTATTGATCGGATGAA